>CAXTFX010000697.1:0-2001 GCA_964243185.1 uncultured Chthoniobacterales bacterium | reverse complement strand
CTGGCCCCGGAGGCGGAGGCGCGGCGGGAGCGGGAGCTGGCCGAGCTCCAGAACGACAACGCGCGCCTCGAGAAACGGGCGTTCACCGAGGGCTACCTCTTCGCCAACCGCGCCGACCGCCGGCTGTGGTTCGTCCAGCGGATGCCCGCCGACCTGAGCGCGCCGCTGGAAGGCGTGCAGATCGTCCAGCAGGACGCGGACGGCCGCATCACCGAAAAACGCTACGCCCCGCGCGCGACCTTTGACGAAACGCGCCGGGACTGGACCCTCTCCACCGGCACCGAGGGCGGGGTGACGCGCGCGGCCCGCTTCGACGCCCGCGGGGACCTCACCAGCGAGGAGTTCCCGCCGACGCAGACGCTCGCGGGCTGGAGCGAAACCCCCTGGCGCATCGCCAGCGCCACGCTCCAGGCCGACCACCTCTCCGTGCCCGCCCTGCGCGAATACCTCCGGCTCAACGCCGATTTCACCCACCCGCTCCTCGCCCCCTACCGGACCTATTTCCACTACCGCTGGGCGCTGCCGTGGGCGTGCCTGGTGACGGTCCTAATCGCCGCGCCCCTGGGCGTGGTCTATTCCCGGCGCTCCGTGCTCGCCGGGGTGGCCAGCTCGATCTTCATCTTCTTCCTGATCCTGTTCCTGGATAACCTGTTCCGCGCCCTCGGCCGGGGCGACCGATTGCCGGCCTTCTGGGCGGCGTGGACCCCGGAACTGTTGTTCGCCACCGTCGGGCTGGTGCTGTTGCGGGTCCGCGCGCTCAACCGCGACCGCCTGCCGCTGACCCCGGCGCTGCTGTGGGATTTCCTGACGGCGCGGTGAGCACGGCCGGGGCGCGTCGGACTGGGTTCGGTCGGACGGTTCGCTCTGTCCGCACGCCCTCCTGCATGTGGGTCCGTCCCCTTCCGTCCAACGGAGCAAAGGGTCAGCGACGCGCTAGGGCGGGGTGGGCGCGGCGTAGTGAGATCGGCGCCGCTCGCCCGGCCGCGTTCGTGGCAGCGCCGTGGTCAGGCGTCTGTTTGTCCCGCGCCGCCAAGTGAGTCCAAGTCTTCGAGCAGGGCGGCGAGCAGGCCGGGTTCCAATTGGAAGAAGCCCCGCTCGGTGTAAAGGCGGTGTTCTTCGCACCTCCAATAGCCCTCGGCGTTAATCTGGCCGGCGACCACGCGAAAGCCGCCGATGATATCTTCCATCGGCACACGCCCCTGGGGGGTGGGCGTGCGGCCGTCAAGGATATACAGGTAGCCCTCGCCTTGCGCGCGTCCCGAGGCGACGTAGTCGGCGAGCGTAGGCGCGTGTCGGGCGATGGACTGGTGCAGGAAGGCATTGAATGCCTGGCCCGGGCTGAAGGCCGCCGGGGTAAGCTGGGGCTTGCCGTCCACGCACGCAAACTGGCCGACGATCTCCGCGGGGTGAAAGCCCCGCTTGGGCGGTTGCCCGCCGGGGGCCACCACCATCAGACAACGCCCCGGGTAACGGGGAACATTAAGCAGAACTAGCGGTGGCGGTTTGGTCATGTGATCAGACGCCTCACGGAGTCAAATTGAGCGACGCTTTCTGGCCCACGCAAGGCGCTGCTAACGGAACTGGCCTTCCAGCCAGGAAGCGTTCGCTCGAGCGCCGGGTTAAACCTCCGTGCACGCTCGACATCACACCCAGCCAAGCTGCGGCAGCACCCATCCCATCAAGTCCGTGGGGAAAAGCTCCCACGTGGTAGCCCACCCGGCCACCACCTGCTCGAACCACGCGCGGCGGCTCTCCAGGCTGTCCTCCGGCAACCCCACGCCGCGGGCGAGCAGGGTGACGCGCTCGGCCGGCTCGTGGGACATCATCTGGAAGCGAGGGCCGCGGAGTTCGGCGAGGGTCAAGGTGGTTTGGATGAAAGGCTCGCCACGCTCCAGTCCGAGCAGGCAAATGTCCGTGTAAACGTTCTCGAAAGACCCGTCCCACTTGTTGAGCACCACGAAGCGCACGGCCCGGCGCTCCTCAAAGGCGAAGCAGGCCACG
>CAXTFX010000696.1:0-2007 GCA_964243185.1 uncultured Chthoniobacterales bacterium | reverse complement strand
CGTGGTGGCGATGATCCCGCGCGCCCGGCCGAGCATCCCGGCCAGCCGCCGGTGCGCCTCGTCCATGAGCAGCCGGCGGGCGGTGCCGACGTGGGCCTCGGGGGCGGGCAGGGTGCGCTCGACGACGTGCAGCCGCAGCCCCGGCCAGCGCGCCCCGGCGCGGCGGGCGGTCTCCGCCGTGCGGTCGGAGCAGTTGTTAGCCAGGAGGATGACCTCGTAGCGTTCACGTGCCAGCGGCCGGCCGGTGGCGCCCTCCCGCTGGTTGGCCAGGGCGTCCAGCGCGGCCCCGATGCCGGCCTCCTCGTTCCGGGCGGGGATGACGACGCACCACGCGCAGGCAGGGTGCGGCGGCGCCGACACCAGCGCGGCCGGGCGCGCGGGCGGGGAAAGATGATGAAACCGGGGTGGGGCGGAGGCCGGCGGGACCGGCGGGGCGAGCGAAATCACAGGGTGGCGAAGGCAATTCGGCGCGCGGCGGAAAGTAGGACGTTAGACCCTGACCCACCGCTGGAAGCCGGCCGGGCGACAAACGAAGTGACAACGCCCCGCGGCGGGAGCATGGATACCCGCCTGTCGCCCCCATGCGCGCCCTCCTCGCCTCGCCCCTGCGCCGCCTGGTCGCGCTCCTGGTCCTGCTGCTCGCCGGCTACGGCGCGTGGTGGCTCAACGTCACCTACCCGCTCAACAACGAGCTGCGTCTCGCCGCCCTGGAAGGCGACCTGCCGCGCGTGACCCAGCTCCGCCGGCGCGGCGCCGACCTCGACGCCCGCACGGAATCCCTCTGGACGCCCCTGACCCAGGCCGCCGAACGGGGGGACGTGCGCGTCGCCACCGCCCTGCTCGACCTCGGCGCGGACCCGAACCGGCCCGAGGGCGGGGACAACACCGCGCTCTTTTACGCCGCCCTCAAGGGGCACGGCCCCGTCGTGGACCTGCTGCTGGCCCGCGGCGCGGACCCGAACCGGCGGGGCGGCAGCGCGAAGAACCTGTCGCCGTTGGCCATCGCGGAGCGGTCCGGCCACCCCGAGGTCGCCGCGCGGCTGCGGGCGGCGGGGGCGAGGTGAGCCCGCGGCGACGGCGAGGGTAGGGCGGGTTAGGGATAATTCGCAGGACCCTCGCCGTCGCCATCGTTTTACCCCTGCGGGACGATGAACACCCGCGGTTGGCCCAGGAGTTCGCCCGTCGTGTTGGCGAAGGCGTAGATCGCCCCGTCAATGAGCTTGTCGCCGGGTTGCAGGTCGTTGACCACCCGGCCGGTGAGGTCGAGGTATTCGACGACGCTGTTGGCCCGGCCGAGGGGGTTGAAGCCGGGCAGGCCGGGGGTGATGGGACTCTTGTCCGCGCCGAGGATGCGGTCGCCGCTGGTGGCGCGCAGGTTGGCCACGTTGTCCACGGGGGCCACGGAATCCACCGAGCCGGCGACGATGCTCATGATGTTGCGGGCGGTCACGTTGGTCACGGCGCCGTTGGGCGTGCCGATGGCGGGCTGGGGCGCGCCGTTGACCGCTCCCACCCGGCCGGCGATGCCGGCGACGATGCCGACGTTGCCGACGACGACGTTGGGCGCCTGCGGGTTGGCCAGCAGGTTGGAAAGGGTCTGCTGGTCCACGAAGGAGAAGATGCGCGTGTTGGTGTCGCGCAACGCGCTGGCCACCAGGTCGGCCACCGACGCCGGGCGCACGCCGTTGGGGCTGGCGGCGGTGAAGACGGTGTAGGAGGAAATCGGCGGGGACACGGCCGAGACCGTCTCGCCCAGGCTGGTGCCGATCTCGCCGGTGACGTTGACGCCGGTGACGGAGCCGCCGCGGCCGACGTTGCCGGTCGGGGTGACGGGGTTGCCGTAGCGGATCGAGCCGCCGTTGCCGGCGATGAGGTCCACGTTGACCTGCGTGCCGAGCTGCTGGGTGAAGTTGACGATGGAACCGCCGTCCCCGCCCACGCCGCTCTGGCCGCCCAGGGAGGTGAGGTTGCGCGTGAGGCTGATGGGCTGGCCGGCGATGAACGGGT
>CAXTFX010000695.1:0-2028 GCA_964243185.1 uncultured Chthoniobacterales bacterium | reverse complement strand
TCACCAAGGGCCGCGAGGACCTGGCCCGCGAGGCGCTGCTGGAGAAGCGCCGCGCCACCGAGGCCGCCGAGAGCCTGGAGCGCGAAACCACCGGCCTGGACGAGGTCGTCCGCGGCTACCAGACCGACATCGGCCAGTTGGAGGAAAAGCTCGGGGCCGCCCGCGAGAAGCAGCGCGTGCTCGTCCAGCGCCACATCCGCGCCCAGAACAAGACCCGCGCCCAGGAGCAGATCCGCAAGGTGGAAACCCACGACGCCCTGATCCGTTACGAGCAGTTCGAGCACCGCATCGAGCGCATGGAAGCCGAGGCCGACCTGGTCAACGCCGGCCGCAAGCCCTCCCTGGAGGAGCAGTTCGCCCAGTTGGAGCGCGACGACGACATCGAGAAAGAGCTGAACGCCCTCAAGCAGCAGGCCGGTGGCAGTAGCGCCGCCAGCTAGTTCTCGCTCCCGCGCCGGCCCGCCGCGATATCCTCCGGGACACGGCGTGCGCGGGCGCGGAGTTCGTGTCACCCTGCCCGACCTGCGCTTATGCCCGACTCCCTACCCGCCCCGCCCGCCCCGCCCGCCCCGCCGGCGCTCCCGACCCCGCCGCCGCCGCCGACACCGCCCAACCTGGACAGCCTGAGTGCCCAGGAAATTGCCAAAGTGGCCGCCCAATGGAGTGACATGAGTCGCTCCTGGCAGTCCCAGGCCGACCGGTTCACAACCGACGCGGAACGACAGGCGCCCCGCTTCCCCGAACTCGCCAACCAATTCCGAGCCGCCAGTCGGCAGTGGCACGAGCAGGCGTTGAACGCCAAAGCCCAGGCCGACCAGATACTCGCCAAAGCCCGGGAAGCCCGCACCGACGGCCGTTCCGGCTTTAAGTGGATGCCCTCCGGCTCCGAGAGCTACAGCATCACCGAGAACGACGGCCATACCATCATCAAGCAGGGTGACAACGTCATCGTGGACGTGCCCTCCAAAAGCCGGTCCCGGTCCGGCAGTTCCGGCCAGGATCATGGTCTTTCGGACAATGCCGCCGTGCCCATCGTCTTTATCGTCTTCCTCTTCAGCTTCCTCATCATCAAAGCCATCATGGGTCCCGTCCACGCCCGCCGCGCCGGAAGGAATCTGCCTGCCGGCATCCCAGGCGCCGCCGGCTCCGGCCTGTCCGCCGCCGACTCCGCCACGCTCCAGAAAATCCACCGCACGCTCGGCCAGATGGAGCGCCGGGTGGAGGCGTTGGAAACCATCCTGGCCGACCCGCGCCGCACCGCCGCCTTCACCAGCGTCACCCGTCCCACCGTCAACCTGGACAAGCCCGCCACCTCCTATGAATCGAAAGTTTAACTGCCTGCACGTCCTCCCCGTCCGCCGTTCCGCCGACGGCCGGGTCTTCGGGGTCTTCCGGGGCATCGCCGAGCACGCCCGGTTCTCCCTCATCTGGACCCGCGTCCTGGGCGTCCTCGCCCTGCTCGCCGTCGGCGACAGCCTGGAGAAGGTCGGTCTCGGGATGCCCGCCGGCCCGATCCTGCTCTACACCGTCCTCGCCCTGCTCATGCAGCCGCCCCCGGGCGTGGCCGAGGGATTTAACAGTCTCGCCACGGGCCACGGTGCCAGCCGTTTGCAACCCGTGTTCCCGACCGGCGGCAGCGACCCCCGGCCGACGGACCTAACCGCCCTGGAGCAGCGGGTGGAAAGCCTCGGCCGGCGGATCGCCAAGATGGAAAACGTCGTCGTCACCCGCGAGCGCGACTGGGACCGGCGGCTGGGGGCGTGAGCCGGCCGTTGGCCAAGGTCTGCCGCAGGAACGGCGCGATCCGGCTGACCTTGTGCTTCGCCACCTGCTCGGGCGTGCCGCTGGCGACGAGCTTGCCGCCCGCCTCGCCCGCCTCCGGGCCGATGTCCACGAGGTAATCGGCCTCGGCGATGACAGAGAGGTGGTGTTCGATGACCACGACCGTGTTGCCCTCGTCGGTCAGCCGGTGCAGCACGCGGAGGAGCTGTTCCACGTCGGCCATGTGCAGGCCGACGGTGGGTTCTT
>CAXTFX010000694.1:0-2030 GCA_964243185.1 uncultured Chthoniobacterales bacterium | reverse complement strand
GGGCATCACCGACACGGCCTTCGACACCAACCTGCGGTCCTACGTGGCGCTGAAGGGCGTCAACTCCCTCTTCCTCAACAGCGACACCGCCCGCGCCCGCTTCCTGCGCGAGGCCCGCGCCGCCGCCGCCTTGCGCCACCGCAACGTGGCCAGCGTGTATCACCTGGGCAACGACGACCAGAGCTTTTTCTACGCGATGGAGTTCGTGGAGGGGGAAACGGTCGCCTCCCTCATCGAGCGCACCGGCCCGCTGCCCGTCGCCACGGCCATGAGCATCGTGCTCCAGGTCGCCCGCGCTCTCGGCGCCGCCCACCGCCAGAACCTGATCCACCGCGACATCAAGCCGGCCAACCTCATGGTCACCCGGGAGGATGAGGACGAGATGGGCGACGCCGAGGAGGAGGCGAGCAGCACCATGACGGCCGGGGAGGCCGCGGCGCTTCACGTCAAGGTGATTGACTTCGGCCTGGCGCGCTCCTCCCTGGACGCCGCCGGCTCCTCCAGCGGGCCCATCACCATGGGCGGCTTCGTGGGCACGGCGCAGTTCGCCAGCCCCGAGCAGTTGGAGGAAAAGGAGGTGGACATCCGCTCGGACATCTACTCCCTGGGCATCACCCTGTGGTTCCTGCTGGCCGGCCGGGCGCCGTTTACCGGGTCCATGTTCTCCCTGTATTCCCAGCACCTCACCAAGGAGCCGCCCTGGGAGCAGCTCGGCGACCGGGTGCCGCCGGTCGTGCGCGATCTGCTCGCGCGGATGCTCCAGAAGAATCCGGCCGACCGCTACCAGACCCCCGCCGCCCTGCGCCGGGCCCTGGAAGCCGGTTTGTCCACCTTCTCCGCCGAGGGCGCCGCCGGGGGCGCCGCGGACCTGCGGGCGCACCCCGGCGACTCGCCCAGCGAGGCCACGACCACCCGCGGGAGCAGCAGCGCGACCGTCTCGCACTCGCCCCCGCCGGAGGAGCTGGCACCGACGATGGTCGGCGAGACGCTGGCCCCCGCCCCGCCGCCCGTGGTCCCGGCCTCGGACATCAGCCCGGCCCGACCGGGCGCGATCCTCGCCGGGCGCTACCGGCTGGAAGAGTTCCTGGGCGAGGGCGGCGCGGGGCGGACGTTTCGCGCGACCGACCTGGCCGGCGGCCCCGGGGGCGAGCGGCTCGTCGCCCTGAAGCTGGCCTGGCCCGGCAAGACTTCCTCGCCCGAGGTGGAAGCGCGCCTGGAGGCCGCCGCCGCCCGGCTGCGGGTCGCACCCCACCCGGCGCTCCTCACGGTGGAGAGCGCGGGGCGCCACGGCGAGCTGCTCTTCCTCGTGAACGAATGGGTGCGCGGTTTCACGGTGCTCGACCTCCTGCGCGCCCGCGGCCGGCTGCCCGCGGCCGAGGCGGTGTCCCTGCTCGGCCCCGCCGCCGCCGCCGCCGACCACGCCCGCGCGCAGGCGCTCGACGCCTTCGACCTGGCTCCCAGCGGGGTGTTCGTCCATTTCCCGGATGCCCAGGACGGTCCCGCCGCACGGCGTTTCCTCCAGGTGCCCCTGCGCGCCTGGCCGGGGTGGCTGCTGAAGGCGCCCGCCATCGCCCTGCCCGCCCACCAGCATGCCACCGGGTCCTCCGTGGCCGGCGAGGGCGTGACGTGGGCGGGGGAGATGACCATCGTCGCCGCCGCGCCCGTGTCGGCCCGCGCCGCGGCCGCCGGGCCGCGCTCGGCCCGGGAAACGGTTGCCGCCGTGGCCCGGTTCGCGCACGAGCTGATTGACGGCGCCCCGCCGGACCCCAACGCCCTCGCCGCCGGCCGCTTCACCTCCCTGCCCGCGCTCAACGAGGCGGCCAACGACGTGCTCCGCCTCGCCCTGCTGCCCGGTCGGGAGAACGCCCCGCCACCCTTCGCGGGCGCCGGCGCCTTCCGGGAGGCCCTGGCCCGCGCCGCCGGGCTGGAGGGCGCCGGCCGGAGCGCGGGCCTGGAAGCCGTCACGACGGTCCCGGCGGCCTCCCGCGTGCCCGTCGCCGTCACCTCCGCCGGCGCCACGCTCCTGCGGG
>CAXTFX010000693.1:0-2034 GCA_964243185.1 uncultured Chthoniobacterales bacterium | reverse complement strand
GTCCAGGCCGGGGGCGAGGTTGCCCGTGGTGCGCGCGAGGCGGCCATCCGTCGTGACGGCCGCGCGCAGGCGGCCCTGGAAGACCGGCACCCCGTTGATCTGCTGCTCGAGCTCGACCCAGGAAAGGTTGCCCGCGGGGTTGGCGTAGTCAGCGATGGTGACCAGACCGGCGACCTCCGCCGCGCTCATCCCGAAGACGGCGGCCTCCGCGCCCAGGAAGCGGCGCACGAGGGTCTCGGGTTTCTCGTTGGAGGCTTCCGTGAGCGCGCCGGATTTGGCGGAGGTGCCGTCGAGGATTTCCGGGGCGTTCTCGGCGGCGTTCAACTCGACCGAGACGCCGGGGAGCCGGGCCGTGAGGGCGGCGCGGGCGGCGGCGAGGCTTTCGGCGACCCGTCGGCCGGCGGCACCCGGGGCGGGCAGGGCGGAAACGTAGGATCCCCGGAGGATGCTGCCTTCCGGGGTGACGTCCGTGCGTAGGTCAAAATTGGGTAGGCCCGGGTCGCTCGGAGGCAGCGCGGCGTGGGCGGTGCCGGCCGGGAGCAGGGCGACCAAGGCCGCGCCCAACCATCGCCGCCACGCGGCGGTTCGTGGCCGCCGCGGGAGGTCGGAGCAGGAGCCGGGGGTAAGCGGACGCGCGAGGGGCGGGTGCGTTTGCATGGTTACTTTGGTGAGGGGGCCGTTGGGTCCGGCGCGTGGGCCGGGAACCCAGTATCGAAAATCGGCCGCTGGTTGGAAGCTTATTTTGGTAAATTTTTTCGACGCCAGACCTTGACGCATCCAGTGCTCAAGCCCCATATCCACAATAGCTTGGGTCTCCCGGGCCCGCTCCCCTGCTGGGTTTCACCGCGGGACCCCAACCAATAGGGCAACAGGGCCGATCACGGGACGCCCGGACGGTTGCCGGCGCGGGAAGGCAGCCAACGCCGCGCGGCGGCTCGGTTTACCAGGCGGGGAGGCCTTCCGGTTGGTGCCACCCGCCGTCACGGGCACCCGGGCCGGACCACGGGTAAAGGTTGGAAGCCGATCAGTCCGCGCTCCCGCCTGCGGACATTCCCGTCTCCGGGATCGTTGCCACCTTGATCAGGTTCGTCCGCCCGCTGACCCGGTAGGGCGTGCCGGCGACGATGACGATGGTCTCCCCCGGCGCCGCCCCGCAACTGCTCACGGCGAACTGCTGCGCCAGCAGCACCATGTGCGTGGTGCTCTCGATGGGGTCCGTCAGCGCGCTCTCCACCCCCCAGCACAGCGCCAGCCGGCGGCGGATCTCCGGGCGCTCGCACAGGGCCAGCAACGCCATCGCCGGGCGGTGGCAGGCGACGCGCAACGTCGTCGAGCCGCTGGTGGTGTGGGTGACGATGGCCCGCGCGCGCAGGTCCGCGGCGATGTCCCACGAAGCCCGGGCCACCGTCGCGCCCAGCTCGTGCGGCTGGGGCAGCGGCGCCGGGCCGGGCAGCTCCCCGGACAGCCACGCCGCCTCCGCCCGCGCGGCGATGGCCGACATCGTGGCGACCGTTTCCACGGGGAACTTGCCGATGGCCGACTCGCCCGAGAGCATCACCGCGTCCGTGCCGTCGAAGATCGCGTTGGCCACGTCCGTCGCCTCCGCGCGGGTGGGCTTCGGCGCCGTGGTCATGCTCTCGAGCATCTGCGTGGCCGTGATGACCGGGCGGGCCAGGCGGCGGCAGGCGGCGATGATGCGTTTCTGGGCGATGGGCACCTCCGGCAGGGACATTTCCAACGCCAGGTCCCCGCGGGCGACCATCACGCCGTAGGCCTCCGCGGCGATGGCCTCGATGTCGTCCAGGGCGCCCTTCTTCTCGATCTTGGCGATGATGGGGATGTCCGCCCCGCGCTCGGCCAGGGCGCGCTTGAGCCCGCGCACGTCCTCCGCCGACTGGACGAAGGACAGCGCCACGAAGTCCAGCCCGTTCGCCACGGCCAGGCTCACGTCGTCAAGGTCCCTCGGGGTCAACGACGGCAGGGACACGCGCCGGCCGGGCAGGTTCACGCCGCGGTTGGAGGACAGGACCCCGC
>CAXTFX010000692.1:0-2045 GCA_964243185.1 uncultured Chthoniobacterales bacterium | reverse complement strand
CGTGCGCCTGAACGCCGACGGCCGCGTGGACCCCGCCTTCGACGCCGGCCTGGAGCCCGGCGGGCTTGCCGCCCCTCGCCAACTCCACCTACCCCGGGACGCCCGAGCCCAAACCGCGCGCATGACCCACGGCAGGGGGACCAACACGCCGGGCTTCGTCGCCGGGTTGAGCCGGGACGCCGCGGGCAACCTGCTCCTCGCCGGCCTGTTCCAGCGGACCCGCGGGCAGGCCACCCCGGCCGTCACCCGCGTGCTGCCCGCCACGGGAATCCCGGACCCGCAGTTCAAGGCCGCCGCGGCCGGCGGCGGCGCCCCGGACGGCCGGGTGCGGGCCGTCTCCTTGCAGAAGGACGGCAGGATCGTGCTGGGCGGCCTCTTCGACCGCACCGGCAGCGTCAACCGCAAGAACGTCGCCCGGCTCAACGCCGACGGCACGCCCGACGCCAGCTTCGACCCCGGCGCGGGCGCCGACGGGGCCGTGCGCGCCCTGGCCCCGGCCCCCGGCGGCGCCGTGCTGGTCGGCGGCGACTTCCAGAACCTCAACGCCCTGGCCGCGGCCGCTTTCAGCCGGGTGCGGAGCGACGGCAAGCCCGACCAGACCTTTGTGGCCAACTCCGGCGGCGGGGCCAACGGCACCGTGGCGGCCATCGCCACGACGGCCAACGGCGGCTCGGCCCTGGTCGGCGGCGACTTCTCGCGCCTGAGCAACCCCGGCCGCAACCGGCTGGCCCTGGTGGACAACTCCGCCACGGTCCAGCCCGGCGTCTCGGTGGTCGGCGCGCCCGCGCGCGGCGGCTTCGTGGTCGGCCGGGCTACTGACACCGACCGGGCGGTGTCGGTGCGCTACCACAACGGCGGCTCGGCCAGCCGCGACGTGGACTACGTCGCCTTCCCCGGCACGCTCGCCCTGGCCGCCGGCCAGACCGAGGCGCTCCTCCCGGTGACGCGGCTGCCCGGGGCCAACCGCAACCGCAAGGTCAAGGTGTTCCTCGACCCCAGCCCCACGGGGGACCACCAAGTCGGCAAGGCCCAGAGCAAGGTGTTCCCCAGCGACCTGCCGTAGCGTGGGGAGGACCGTGGTGGGAACCAGCCCTGGTTTTCGCGGGGGGGGCGCACGCGGTTGCCTCCCCCCGGGCGCCCCGTGGGGTCCGGCGGGAGATGGACCGTTGACGCCCCGCCCGCCCTCGCTCCGTTTCCCGGATGATTGTCACCCCCGCCGAGATGCGCCGGATCGAGGAAGCCGCGTTTGCCGCGGGCACGGCCACCGCGGAGGGGCTGATGGACGCTGTCGGTCACGCGATGGCGGCCGTGGCGGACCGGGAGTTCACCCGGCGCGTCGGCACGGTGCTGGTTTACGTCGGCAAGGGCAATAACGCCGGAGACGCGCTCGTCCTGGCTCGGGCGCTGGCCGCCCGGCGCGCGGGGCGTCGTCACCGGGACCTGCGCTTCTTCCTGCGCTTGACGGGGGACCCGGCCGACCTCGGGGAGCTGCCCGCGCGCAAGCTCGCGGAGTTGCCCCCGGAAACTTTTCCCCGCCTGGCGCCCGGCCAATTCCGGGAGGCCGGCCCCGGCGAGGGCGGTTGTCTCGTCGTGGACGGTCTGCTGGGCATCGGCGCCCACGGCCCGTTGCGCGGGGGCATCCTCGCGGCGGCGCGGGAGATCAACGAGCTGCGCACGTTCCCCAACGTGCGGGTCGTCGCCCTGGACGTGCCGACCGGCGTGGACGCGGGCACCGGCGCCGGCGACCCCGAAGCCGTGGTCGCCGACGAGACGTGGACGGTCGGGTTCCCTAAAACGGGTCTGCTCGCCGACGCCGCCACCAACCACGTCGGCCGGCTGCGGGTCATCCGTCTGCCGGAGTTTGACGCCCACGCCGGCGCCGCTCCCGACGCGCCGAGCCGGGGCGCGCTGTCCACGCCCGGAACGCTGGCCGGCCGGCTGCCCCGGCGGCCGTTCGACGCGCACAAGGGGATGTTCGGGCGCGTGGGCCTCCTGGCCGGCAGCGTAGGGGCGACGGGGGCGGCCGTGATGTGCGCCCACGCCTG
>CAXTFX010000691.1:618-2049 GCA_964243185.1 uncultured Chthoniobacterales bacterium | reverse complement strand
CCACGGTCCTCGACCTGCGGGTGATCGCCGCCCCCGACCCGATCGCCGCCGCCCTGGAGATCCCGCCCGGCAGCGAGGTCACCTGGATCGAGCGCCTGCGCTACGCGGGCGGCGAGCCACTGGCCCTGATGCACAACGCCATCCCCACCGGCGTCCTGCGGCTGACCCGCGAGGACCTGGCCGAGCGCGGCCTTTACGAGCTGCTGCGCCGGGCCGGCCTCGTCCCCCGGATCGCCACGCAGGTGATCGGCGCCCGCTCCGCCACGGCGGCTGAGGCCCGCACCCTCGACGAGAAACGAGGCGCGTCACTGCTCACGATGACCCGCACGGCGTGGGACGCGAGCGGCCGGGCCCTCGAGTACGGCAGCCACGTCTACCGGGCCAGCCGATACAGTTTCGAGCTCAACCTTTCCGCGGGTTAACCCCTTATCCGTACGGTCACCGGCGCCGGACAGACGCCGGCGCGGGGCCGAAGTGGCGAACGGCCCAGGCCGTAGCCACTCCCGCCCCGACCCCGGCCGCCGGGTTGCCCCGGCCGTCAAGGTCACACCATGGGCGCCGGACAGACGCAAGTGGACTCTGCGCCCGCCTCCGGGGCTGAGTCGGCCCGCCGTGTTCGAGGTCGTGGGCGGTTTGTGCCGTTTCGTGGGCCCAGGCGGCCCCGGCATGCCGAGATCTTGATGAGTTGGGGGCCCCTCGACTTTCGCCATGTTGCGGGTCAAGGCACCGCGGGTCAGCGCATTTCCTTGGTGGGTCCGGCATTTTTCCTGGTCAGGGCAAAGTTCCAGAATTCTCTGAGCGAGATCTGATCAGCAACGCGACCTGCGCAGACCCGGAAACCTCCCCATCGCCAGGGCTCAGAGCAGCACTCACCAGTCATCAAGATCGCGAGATTCACGGCACGGGCAGGTGCCGAAAGCCGCGAACCAGGCGGCGCTTCCCGGTCACGGTGAGGTCCGGTCGCTTAAGTGGAATGTAGGTGGTGCTATAGCACCCTCGATCTTCCACTTAGTGAGTTCGGGGTCGCCCCTGGGCCGGTCGGACGCTTGGCGGATTCGCCGAGGCGGCGAATAGCCCAGGACGGCGAAAGCCGAGTGCCCCGAACTCATCAAGATCTCGAGCGGAGGAGCGGCGCGTTGTTGACCGCTCTCCGTCCAACCGGATAAGTCCATCTTGTGGCCGCGGGATCCCGCCGTCCGGCGGCCGGGCAAATGGTTGCCGGCCACCCACGATCGAAGCGCTTCCTCCCTTGGCTCCACCCACGACCGAGGCGCTTCCACCCCCGCCCCACCCACCACCAAAACCCCTCCCCCCCCCCCCCCCCCCCCCTCCAACCCCCCAAACCCCCCCCCATCAGATTCATCACCAGCGCAGTCGTCCTCCCACGCCCCACCGCTTACCCCCCCCCCACCCCCCTCTACACCCACCGCA
>CAXTFX010000691.1:0-608 GCA_964243185.1 uncultured Chthoniobacterales bacterium | reverse complement strand
TGATGCCGGTGGGCTCGCCCTTCAGCCAATTGTCCCACCAGCGCAGCGCTTCCTCCCCCGCCCATCCCACCGTCGAAGCGCTTCCTCTTCCCGCCCACCCACGACCGAACCGCTTCCACCCCAACCCACCCACGACCGAACCGCTTCCACCCCGGCCCACCCACGAGCGAAGCGCTTCCTCGCGGGTGCCTGTCGGCATTCCCGGTTCGGCGGGTGGGTGCTGCGGCGTGCCGGGCGGCGTGGGGGCTCCCCGCAGATGTACAGACGGCGCACAGGCGGCTCCTAGCGGGCGGCGCTAAACCGGGGAGTGTGCGCGGTGTCGACCGCCCGGAAAGGGAGACTCCGGTGACCATTCCTGATCAACACACTTATCCGCCCGGTCCGGGCGGGTGGCCCTCGTCCGGCGAAGAGCAGCCCGGCGAAGCGCAGTCGAATCCCCAGCCGACCGCGGAGTGGCAGTAGAACCCGCAGCAGCCCGGTGGACGGCAGCAGGCCCCGCAGCAGACCGGCGAGTGGCGGCAAGCCCCGCAGCAGCCCGGCGAATGGCAACAGGCCCCGCAGCAAGCCGGCGAGTGGCAGCAGGCACCGCAGCAACGCGGCGAATGGCA
>CAXTFX010000690.1:0-2058 GCA_964243185.1 uncultured Chthoniobacterales bacterium | reverse complement strand
TGCCGGCGGCCTCGCCCTCCTCCTGGAAGCCCTCGTTGACCATCAGGTCCATCGCTTCCTTTTCCGTCATCCCGGCGGTGTGGATGCCCTGGTCCAGGAGCGAGTTGATGATGAGCCGCAAGCGCATCTTGAGCTGCTGCATCCGCACCTCCGGCCCCCCGTAACCCGCCGCGGCCATGAACTGCTCGGCATACGTCGCCCAACCCTCCGCGAACATCCCGCTCGTGAACACCCCGCGCACCAGCGTCGGCGCCCGGAAGCGGTTGCCCAGGGTCAACTGGAGGTAATGCCCCGGCATGGCCTCGTGGATGGTCAGGTCCTGGAGCATGAAGTCGTTGTATTCCCGGTAGAACGACTCCTTGCGCGCGGCCGTCCAGTCCGTCGGCGTCGGCGCGATGGCGTAAAAGGTCGCCTCGTTCTTGGCCAACGCCCCCGGCGCGTCGCAATACGCGATGGCCACGCCGCGCTGGAACTCGGGCATGACGAGGACGCGCACGGGCTCGTCGGGCACGGTGACAAGCTTTTTCTCGCGCACGAACTCCGTGCATTGCTTGAGCATGGTCTCCGCGTCCGGGACGATGGAGGCGTCCGTCGGGCGGGTCTCAGCCAGCCTGTCGAGGACGAGCTTGCAAGCCTCCCTGCCCCGGAGGCCCGCCCGGTCGGGAGCCAGTTTTTCGAGCAGGGGCACGGCCGTGGCGATCATCTCCGCCTGCGTCTTCGCCAACTCCTCCTTCGCCCGCCGGAGCACCTCTTCCTTCGACAACCCGGACTCCAACGAATAGCGCAGCCGCCTGCGGAATTTCTCGTCGCCCAAGCGGAAATCCCCGTCCGCCCGCGGCAGCAACTCCTTCTCCAGAAACCGCCCGTAATCCTCCACCGCCGCCACCGCCGCCGCCTGCGCGGGGGCGAGCTCGGCCCGCAACTCCGGGGACGCCTGCGCCAGGAACTCGTCCAGCCCCTCGCGGACGAGGTTAATGGTGCCGGGGTTCTGCCGGATCGCCGTTTCGACGTGAACCTTCGGCGGGTGTTGCAGGTTCGCCCGGGCCGCAGCCACGGCGGCGGGGACCATTTCCAAACGCCCTTTCACGTTCCGCAACCGCTCGGGCAGCGGGGCGAAGTCCCGGCTCACGAGCGGGAAGATGGCGCCGCCGACGTTGTAGAGCAGCGGGTTCCAGGTCCACTCCCGCACGGTGTCCGTCTCGAAGACGATGCTCTCGAGGTTGTTCTTGAGGATGTCGTAGTCCACCCGGTTCGCCGTGCCGAGCTCCGCCGGGGGGATGGCCGCGAGGGTCCGCAACGCGCCCTCCGCCAGCTTTTTGTTCACCTTCACGCCGTCGGCCGAGCGGTCGTTGAGCCGGCCGTCGAAGCGGTGGTCGCCGAGTCCCGTGGCCTGCTCGGGGTTGAGGGCGAGGTATTTGTCCAGGTAATCCCGCGCCGCCGCCTCGAAGCGGGCGTCGGCGGCGGGGTTGGCGGGGAGCACGGACGGCCCGGCCAGGAGCAGGGCGAGGAGGAGCGGGGAAAGTCGCATGGGAGCAAAGAAACCACGGAATCGCGCCCGCTTCGCCGAAGTTCCTTGACTGCAAAGCCCCAAGCCCCAAGAACCGGGTCGGTCCGTCACGTTTCCCGGATGAAAACTTTCCGTGCCTCTGTTTCGCACCGCCGCCGCCAACCCGCGTCGTCCCCGTTCCGACGCTCCGGCTGGGCTTCGCTCGCCTTCCTCGCGCTGTCGTCCGCCGGGAACCTCTCTGCCGGCATCGTCCGCTGGACCGGCGCGGGCGGGGACGACCTCTGGAGCGACGCCGTGAACTGGCAGGGCGGAGTCGTCCCAGCGGACGGGGACGACGTGGTCTTCGGCGCCGGCGCGCGCACCAACGCCACCGACGACTTCCTCTCGCGCACCCTCGGCGCGGTGACGTTCGACGTCGCCGCGCCCGGCTACCAGCTCACCCTCGCCAGCGGCGGCCCGGCCGGCCGCTTCCTCACGCTCAACGGCGGCGGCCTCGTCAACAACTCGGGCGCAACTCAAAACGTCCTCGTCGCCGCGCAGGCGGCCAACGG
>CAXTFX010000689.1:0-2059 GCA_964243185.1 uncultured Chthoniobacterales bacterium | reverse complement strand
AGGTTGTGCGGCATGACCGTGGCCCCCAGGATGCCCAGCGCCAGGTAGAGCGCCTGCGGGTTAACCACGACTTCCCGGTGCGGCAGCAGCCCGCCCAGGACCCCCGCCAGGTCCGGCCGGGAGAAGAGCATCTCATAAACGAAACACCCCGCGATGAGGAGGATCAGCCCGCCGACGAGCGCCTCGAGGTAGCGGAAGCCGCGCTGCTGGAGGAACAGGATCACCAGCACGTCCGCCGCCGTGAGCAGCACGCCGACGACCAGCGGCAGCCCGAAGAGCAGGTTCAACGCGATGGCCGAGCCGATGACCTCCGCCAGGTCGCACGCCACGATGGCCAGCTCGCATAACCCCCACAGCGCGAGGGCCACCGGCCGCGGGTAGTGGTCACGGCAGGCCTGGGCCAAGTCCTGCCCCGTGGCCACCCCGAGCTTGAGGGCCAGGTGCTGGAGCAGCATCGCCATCAGGTTGGACAGGAGGACGACCGAGAGCAGCAGGTAGCCGAACTGCGCCCCGCCCGCCAGGTCCGTGGCCCAGTTCCCCGGGTCCATGTAGCCGACGGCCACGAGCATCCCCGGCCCGACGAACGCCAGGAACCGCCGCCACCCGGAACTTCCTGCCCCCGGCACCGGCACGCTGCGGAACACCTCCGGCAGCGACGGCCGCCGCGCCGGGTCCATGCGCTCCGCCTCCGCGGCGGTCATCGCCGTAGGAACGGGGGCGACGGGTGGCAACAGGGTTTCAGGCATGACAAAGAATGTTAGGTTGAACTAACACTGCGTCAACCGCATACCACCGGCTCCTCCCGAAAGCAAACGACGCGAGATTTCCCGGCGCGCCCGGCTGGCTACGTCCCGACGTATCCCCGTCGCCATGCCCGTTCCCCGCCGTTTCCAGACCGTCCTCCACTGGTTCCGCCGGGACCTGCGCGTCCACGATAACACCGCCTTGCTCGCGGCGGCGGCGGCGGCGGAAAACGTCGTCCCGGTCTATGTGGTCAGCGATTGGAAACGGCGGCACCCCTGGACGGGAGCGGTGCGGCAGGAGTTCCTGTGCGGCTGCCTGGCGGAACTGGAGCGGAATGTCGCCCAACTCGGCGGGCGGCTGATCTTCCGCACGGCCGCCCGCGCCGACGAGGCGCTGGACGCGCTGTTGGTCGAAACGGGCGCGCAGGCGGTGTTCTTCAACCGGGACCCGGACCCTTACGGCATCGTGATGGAGGAGAACGTCGCCGCCGCGGCCCGGCGCCGGGGGGCGGAGGTGTTTGCGTGCCAGGACGTGGGCATCCACGAGCGGGACGAGCTCCGCACCGGCGCGGGCAAGGTTTACCGCATCTATGGCCCGTATGCCCGCGCCTGGATGAAGCTGGGCAAGCCCGCCGTCGGCGGCGTGCCGGCGCGGTTGCAGACGCCCCGCGGCATCGCGTCCGAGCCCGCGCCGACGCCCGCGCACTGGGAGCTCGCCCCGAGCGGGGCCACCACGGTGGCGCCCGGCGAGACGGCGGCCCGCGCGCGGCTGGAAACGTTCCTCGACCAGGCGATCCACACCTACGCCACGGACCGGGACGCGCCGGGCTCCGACCGATCCTCGCGCATCTCCCAGGACCTCCGCTGGGGGTTGCTCTCGGCCCGCGAGGTGTTTCACCGCTGCCACGCGCTCTCGCGGGACGACCGGCTGCCCGCCACGGCGCGGGAGAACGTCGGCCGTTACGTCGGGGAGATTGCGTGGCGGGATTTTTACCTGCAAATCCTCTTTCACTACCCGGAGGTGCTCGACACGGAGTTCAACCCCGCGATGCGCGGCCTGCCCTGGCGGGGGACGGAGGACAACGCGGACTACGCCCGCTGGAGCCGCGGGGAAACGGGCTTCCCCGTCGTGGATGCCGGGATGCGCCAGCTCGCGGCCACGGGGTTCATGCACAACCGGGTCCGCATGATCGTGGCCATGTTCCTGACGAAGGACCTGCGCGTCCACTGGCGCGAGGGTGAGCGGCATTTTAACCAGGGCCTCGTGGACGGCGAGATCGCCTCCAACAACGGCGGCTGGCAGTGGAGCGCGGGCA
>CAXTFX010000688.1:0-2060 GCA_964243185.1 uncultured Chthoniobacterales bacterium | reverse complement strand
TTGCCAGGAGGTGTTGAAGAGCGAGAGCTTGTCGTAATCCTGGGTGCGTTTGCGTCCGTTCTCCTGCCATTCCAACGTCTCCTTGCGCCCGTCGGAGGTCAGGAACAGCGGTGTCTTCGTGCGGTTGGTCAGGAAGGGGGTGGCCTGGCCGTAGAGGTTGGAAACGTCCATCACCCGCTGGGCGGAGAAGCTCGGCACCAGGTGGGAGAAGGCCCGCACGGAGCGCGACATCTCCGGCACCGTCACGACGAACCCGCCGAAGAGGATCTGCGGGATCAGGATGAGGGGCACCCACATCACCGCCTGCGTGTCCGTCTGGACCAGCGCGGAGATGGTCAGCCCGAGCGAGACGCCGACGACGGCCGCCGCGAGCATCCCCAGCGCCTTCAACCCGAGCGCGGTGAAGAGCACGTTCCAAACGCCCGGCGCGCCGGTCATCATCGGCTGGCCGTCCGGGCCTTTGATGGGCGTGCCGTCGTCGCGCGTGATCGGCTTCGGGCCGGAGTCCAGGAGGTTGTCCTTGAGGTAGAAGTAATCCGCGACGGCCGAAATGGTCCCGACCGTCACGAAGCCGGGGCGCGCCGGCGGGGCCGGTTTTTTGGGGGCCGTGGCCGCGGCCGGTTTGGGGGCGGCCTTCTTGACGGCTTCGTCGGCGCCGACCACCTCGAAATCATCCGCCCCCGGCCCGTCGGCCGGGTCCGCCGTGAGGACAGGCGCGCCCAGGATGCGCTCCTCTAACTTGGTGGCGAACTCCTTGCGGTCGAACTCGGACTTCTGGAAGACGTGCGCCGCGGTGAACACCGTGAAAAACAGCACGACCGCCTGCACGGCCGTGAGGAGCGAGAGGAACAGCAACTTGCTCTGGAGGTAGGAGTTCAGCCCCAGGCCACACACGCGCTCCCGGCGGAAAATCGGCACCTCGCTGACGATGCGCTGCGCGCCGTTGGAACAGCCGAACCAGAGCGTGGAAACGACGCACAAAAACGCCCGCAACCCCGCGCTCTCCGCCACCCAGCCGACCATGAACCCGATGGCCAGCGGTTGCGCCAGCAGGAACAGGAGGTTCAGCGGGTCGGCCAGCAGGATTTTCCACTGCCGGGCGAAGAGCAGCCACAGGGTGGCGAGATACCCGACCCGGGCGCGCCGGGGCGTCGGGGGGGCGGGCGCGACCGCCGGGGCGGCAAGCTGGCTGCCGTGGTCCGCCGAGCGGTGGTAGATGGGCGAAGCGTGGAACTCGCGTTCCCAGTCCTCCGCGCTCTTGGCCGGGTCGGCGAGCAGGGCGTAAACCTTTTCCAACGGCGTCTTGTCCAGCGACGCCTCGCCCGGGCCGTCCGAGCCCCCGTGGCGCAGGAGGAAGTGCTGCCGGGCCTCGTCGGCGGTGCCGATGAAGATCAGCCGGCCGCCGTGGATGAAGATCAGCCGGTCAAAGAGATACGCCTTCTGGAGGACGTGCGTGGTGCAGACCACCGTCAAGTTCGTCAACCGCAACGACTGGAGCAGCGTCATCAGGTCCGATTCCGTCGCCGGGTCCAGGCCGGAGGAGGGCTCGTCCAGGAACAGCACGCTGGGGCGGGCGAGCAGCTCGATGGCGACGGAGACGCGCTTGCGCTGGCCGCCGGAGAGCCGGTCAATGCGCTTGTCGCGGTGCTCAGCCAGCCCGAGGCGCTCGATGGCGCGGTCCACCAGCGCGCGCACCTGCGCGGGCGGCAGGGGCAGGCGGAGCCGGGCCGAGAACGTCACGGCTTCCGTGACGGTCAACTCGCGGTGCACGATGTCGTCCTGCGGCACGAAGCCGACGCCCGCCGCGTTGATGGCCTCGCGGCTGCCGAGCGGGACGCCGGAGATCCGCACCTCGCCGGAGGTGGCCGGGTTGATGCCGCAAAGGGCGTTGAGCAGGGTGGATTTGCCCTGCCCCGAACCGCCGAGGATGCCCACGAACTCGCCGGGGCGGATCTCCACGGAAAGGTCGTTGAGGATGCGCTTGTGGAAATTCTTTTTGCGGATTTCGACCGTGACCTGCCGGGCGGAGACGTTCCCGAGGCTGCCTTGGTCCACGCGCC
>CAXTFX010000687.1:0-2064 GCA_964243185.1 uncultured Chthoniobacterales bacterium | reverse complement strand
CCCATGGCGGAGGCAGCGGGGGTCGAAGGGCTCCTGGTCGTGGTCGGCGCAGCGCTCGGGCCGGGGCGCTGGTTCGCCGATCGCCTCGCGGACGGCACACGACCGGCGGTCCTCGTGGACACCGCAGCGACCGTCGGCGGCCTCCGCGACTTCCTCCTCGCCGACACCACCGACACCGCCACCCTCACCGCCCTCCGCCCCGCCCTCACCCCCGAAATGGTCGCCGCCGTCGCCAAACTCTGCCGCCTGCAAGACCTCATCCTCATCGCCCGCAAGGCCCAAGTCACCACCGCCTTCCGCACCACCATCGGCCTCCCCGGCCGCCTCTCCACCCGCCTCCAGCCCAACCACCCCAGCGACGACCCCGCCGGTATCGCCGCCTCCATCCTGGACGGCCTCCTCCTCGGCTCCGGCGACGCCTGCATCGGCATCAATCCGGCGTCGGACTCCCCCGACCGCACCCACGCCCTCCTCTCCCTCCTCGACGACATCCGCCAGCGCCTCGACATCCCCATCCAAAGCTGCGTCCTCGCCCACGTCACCACCACGCTCGACCTCATCCGCCGCGGCTCCCCCGTCGACCTCGTCTTCCAATCCATCGCCGGCACCCAAGCCGCCAACGCCAGCTTCGGCGTCACCCTCGCCCTGCTCGACGAAGCCGCCGACGCTGTCCGCGGCCTCGCCCGCGGCACCGTCGGCACGAACGCCATGTATTTCGAGACCGGCCAGGGCAGCGCCCTCTCCGCCAACGCCCATGGCGGCGTCGACCAGCAGACCCTCGAGGCCCGCGCCTACGCCGTCGCCCGCCGCTACCAGCCCCTCCTGGTCAACACCGTCGTCGGCTTCATCGGCCCCGAATATCTCTTCGACGGCAAGCAGATCACCCGCGCCGGGCTCGAGGACCATTTCTGCGGCAAGCTCCTCGGCCTGCCGATGGGCTGCGACGTCTGCTACACCAACCACGCCGAAGCCGACGAAGACGACTCCGACACCCTCCTGACCCTACTCTCCGCCGCCGGCATCAACTTCATCATGGGCGTGCCCGGCGCCGACGACGTCATGCTTGGCTACCAAAGCACCAGCTTCCACGACGCCCTGGCCATGCGCGACATCTTCGCCCGCCGCCCCGCCCCCGAATTCGAGACCTGGCTGGACGCCCAAGGCCTCCTCGACCCGGCCCACCGCATCCGCCCCCCGGCCCGGCCCGGCCTCCCACAGCTCATGGGCCCCGAGACCCGCCCAGGAACCCAGACGATCCCCGCCCTGCGCCAAGCCACCCCCGCCCGCATCTTCCTCCCCCGCACCGGCCCTTCCGTCGGCACCCCCCCGCTCGTCAGCTTCCGCCTCGCCCAAGGCCGCGCCCGCGACGCCGTCCATGCCACCTTCGACCCCGCCGCCCTCCCCGCCCCGTCTTTAACCGTCCAGAGCGCCGCCCCCGACCGCCGCACCTACCTGATGCGCCCCGACCTCGGCCGCCGCCTGCACGAATCCGCCGCCCCCTTCCTCGCCCCCCATCACGGCGCCTACGACCTCGCGATCGTCCTGGCCGACGGCCTCTCTCCGGCAGCAATGACAACCCACGCCCCCGCCCTCCTCGACGCCCTGTTGCCAGGCCTCCACGACTGGACCCTCGCCCCGCTCGTGATCGCCGAGAACGCCCGCGTCGCTCTCGGCGACCAGGTCGCCACCACCCTCGGTGCCCGCTCCGTCCTCATGCTCATCGGCGAGCGACCCGGCCTTTCCACCCCCGAGAGCCTGGGCGCCTATCTCACCTGGGCCCCCCGCCCCGCCACCACCGACGCCGACCGCAACTGCGTCAGCAACATCCACCCCGCCGGCCTCGCCTACGCCGCCGCCGCCCGCACCCTCCTCTTCCTCCTCGGTGAGATGCGCCGCCTCCAAACCACCGGCATCCTCTTGAAAGACCACTCCCCCAACCGCCTCCCCGCTCCCTCGTAGGATGGGTAAGCGAAGCGTAACCCACCACGGGCCAACCCAACCTTTCCGCCCCTAGAGCAACATCCGACCAAACCGAGTCGGTTAGGTCGGATAAAGTTGCTCTTC
>CAXTFX010000686.1:0-2067 GCA_964243185.1 uncultured Chthoniobacterales bacterium | reverse complement strand
CGGCACCTCGCCGCCATCATGATCTGCCCGCGCCGCCTTTTGCAATGCGCTCTAGGACTCTGAACCATCTCCAACACTCCCGCCCGCGTCGTGGATCCAGACCTCCGCCCCGTCCTCTTACCCCCTTGCCATGCACGCGCAGGTGGGGGGACACCGCGGCGGCTTTCCAGGTCGCGCACGCGCAGCAAGGCACAGAGTTCGCCGCAACGCAGCCCATGATACAACAGCACGGCCAGGATCGCCCCATCGCGTTTGCCCTTCAGGGTGTCCGTGCGGGGGGCGTTGAGCAAGGCGCGGGCCTGGTGGTCGCCGATGGCCGGGGTTTTACCCTCGGCCGTTTCCATGCGGGGCCGGCCCACGCCCTCGACGGGGTTGTGGGCCAAGACACCCGCCTCGCGCAGGTGATCAAACAGGCTGGAGAGCGCGGAGAGCTTGCGGCGCACGGTGGCGGGCGCGCTCCAGCTCGCGGCGCCAGGGGATGATGAGCAGCCGGGCCGAGGCCCGGAAGGCCGCCGTGTCGGGTAAGGTTGCCCAACCACTCCAACTCGGGAGGCAAGGCTGCGACGGCCTCCGCCCCGGCCAGGGAAAGCGTGCGCCGCGGCCGTGCGGTCAACGGAGGCGCCGTCGCAAGGAGGCGCTCGGAGGTGCTGGCACGCAGGGTCACCACGGGGGATGGAGCGGCTGGGATAACGGGAACGGGAGCGGGAGAAGTCAGGGAGTCTCGGTTCATGGGGAGATCAGCTCGACGTGGGCGGGGAAGAGCCGGGCGACCCCCCGGTCGAAGGTGGCCAGCCGACCATCGTTGCTCCTGGCCACCAAGACCAGGAAGGCATCCGTGACCGCCCCGTGGCCGAGCGCCTGGGCGAAGACGTCGTCCACGCCGGTGGTGTCACGCACCCCGCCCAAGAGCCCACGCTTAGGCTCGGCGAAGAACAGGTGCCCGGCCTGGGTGGCCACGATCTGGCGTAGGGCCTCGATGGCCGCCGCGGGGGTGACCGGCTCGGCCGAGAACTTCGGGTGAGCCGACAGACGCACGAAGCCGAGTTGGGTCACACTGCACGTCGCCCAGCCTGCGGCGTGGTGAGCGGCAAACCAGCGGTGGGCCGCCCCGTGGTGGACGTGGTCCTCCCAAGCGAGGGCCAAAAGCGTGTTGACGTCAAGGAGGTGCCCCTTCACGGGTGATCCTCCCCGTCCTGGGCCGCCGTGCCGGTGCCCTCGTCGTCCAGCAACGCCTTGACCTGCTGTGAGGTGATGGGCTTACCCCGGGCGGCAAACACCGGGAAGCCGTCGGGCCGGGTTGCCGCCGCGCTCTCGGCTGCCAGCCCGCGGCGGGCCCACTCGGAGATGACCTCTCCCAGGTGCGTGCCCCGGGCCTTGGCCAGCGAGGCGGCGGCTTCGAGAAGGGCGTCGTCCAGAGTAAGGGTCGTGCGCACGTCCGCAGGATAACACCGCACGTTTTTGCATCAAACATTAAATGTTTGATGCACTCGCATCAAACATAACGGTGTTATGATGCGCCTGCATCCAATTCCCCCCACTTGTGATGATGACTCTTATCGCAAGTGAAGGCGCAGGACGCCAAGCGGGCGGAGTTAATAACTGGGGGGATGTCTCACAAATCGCGGCAAATGGCTCATCTTCAGTCCCGGCGCTGCCAGGATGCTCCCCCAGCTTTGGAAGAAACCAGGGCGTGCGGCGCCAGGTGCAGCCAGACCGCGCGCAGCTTGTTGACTAGTCCGGGCACCACCACGCGCCGCCCGCCGACCAGGGCCTCGTAGGCCTGCCGGGCCACGGTCGCCGGCAGCATGGTGCCGAACCGTGGGCGCGGCGGGGGTATCTCCTGGCCGCTCGCGTCCTGGAAACCCGTCTGGGTCGGTCCGGGGCAGACGACCGTCACCGTGACGCCGGTGCCGTGCAGCTCGTGGCCGAGCGCCTCGCCCAAACTCACCACGTAGGCCTTGGTGGCGTGGTAAACGGCCGCGCCCGGCCCCGGGGCGAAGCTGGCCAGGGCGCCGACGAGCAGCACGCGGCCCCGGCCCCGCGAGATCATCCCGGGTAGGAGCGTGC
>CAXTFX010000685.1:0-2069 GCA_964243185.1 uncultured Chthoniobacterales bacterium | reverse complement strand
CGCCGCGCGCCCGCCTCCTCGCCGCCGCGGGCCCCTTCGCCTCGCCGTCCTCCCCGCCCCCGACATCGAGCCCGATCGCGGCGTCCGCCTCGCCCTGCAATATGACATCGGCGGCGAGATCGAGGAGACCCTCCTCGCCGACCCCAAGGGCGAACGATCCCTCCCCGACCTCTTCGCCGAAATCGCCGACAAACTCGGCCTCGTCATCGACGTGACCACGCTCTCCGACGAGATCATCGGCATCCCCCCGCGCCGCAACCCGGACATCCACCCGCCCAGCATCAACCAACACGACGCGAGACAACCCGGCCCCGTATCACGCCGTCGTTGACGCCCCTCCATCCCCATGGTGTCCTCCGCCTAACAAGAACCCACGGAGGACACCCGAGTGACCCGACGCACCGCCCCCACCCTGCTGGCAACCGCCGCCGCCGTTCTCCTCACGACGGCCGCCGCCGCCCCGACGCACGCCGCCGATCTCACCATCGCCACCGTCAACAACGGCGACATGGTCGTCATGCAGCGACTCTCCGCCGAATTCGAGAAACAGCATCCCGACATCCACCTCAAATGGGTCGTGCTCGAGGAGAACGTCCTCCGCCAGCGCCTGACCACCGACATCGCCACCAAAGCCGGCCAGTTCGACGTCCTCACCGTCGGCAACTACGAGGTCCCTATCTGGGCCAAGCAGGGCTGGCTCGTCCCCATGGCCAACCTCCCCGCCGCCTACGACGTCGACGACCTTCTCAAGCCCGTACGCGCTGCCCTCACGGTCGACAACAAGCTTTACGCGCTTCCCTTCTATGGCGAGAGCGCCATGACCTATTACCGCAAGGATCTCTTCGACAAAGCCGGCATCAAGATGCCCAACGCCCCCACCTACGGCGACATCCGCACCTTCGCCGACAAGATCACCGACAAACCCAATCAGATCTACGGCATGTGCCTGCGCGGCAAGCCCGGCTGGGGCGAGAACATGGCCTACGTTACCTCCCTGGTGAATGCCGAAGGCGGCCGCTGGTTCGACGAACAATGGAAACCCCAACTCGACGCCAAGCCCTGGCACACCGCCGTCGACTACTACACCGGCATCCTCAAGGCCGACGGCCCCCCGGGCGCCGCCTCCAACGGCTTCAACGAGAACCTCGCTCTGTTCGCCTCCGGCAAGTGCGGCATGTGGATCGACGCCACCGTCGCCGGCGGCATGCTGTTCGATCCCAAGCAATCCCAGGTCGCCGACAAGGTCGCCTTCGCCCCCATGCCCACCGGCAGCTTCAAGGGCGCCCCCACCTGGCTTTGGTCCTGGAACCTCGCCATCCCCGCCTCCTCCAAGCAGCAGGACGCGGCGAAAACCTTCGTCACCTGGGCCACCTCCAAAGACTACATCAAGCTCGTCGCCGACAAGAACGGCTGGGTCGCGGTCCCGCCCGGCACCCGCCAATCCACCTACGACAACCCCGACTACAAAAAGGCCGCGCCCTTCGCCAGCTTCGTCCTGCAAGCCATCGACGTCGCCAACCCCAATGGCCAGACCGCGGAGAAGCGCCCCTACACCGGCGCCCAATTCGTCGCCATCCCTGAATTCCAGGGCATCGGCACCCAGGTCGGCCAAACCATCGCCGCCACCCTGACCGGCCAGCAAACCGTCGACGCAGCCCTCAAGGCCGCCGAAACCGCCACCGAGCGCACCATGAAGCAAGCCGGCTACCCGAAGAAATAATGGCAGTCACGAAGATGCCGGGGACTGCGACCCCCGGCACCGCCTTCGTCGCCCCATCGGTCCTCGTCCTCCTCGCCTGGATGATCGTCCCGCTGGTGCTGACGCTCTGGTTCTCGTTCCAATACTACAACCTCGTCGACCCCACCCGCGCCGGGTTCGCCGGCCTCGACAACTACGAGTATTTGGTCACCGACCCGGATTTCTGGGTCTCTCTCCAAAACACGCTTATCCTTGTCGGCTCCGTCCTCATCATAACGGTCGTCGTCGGCACCCTGCTCGCCGTCCTGTTCAACGAAAACTTCCCCGGCCGCAACGTCGCCCGTGTGCTCGCCATCTCGCCCTTCTTCGT
>CAXTFX010000684.1:0-2073 GCA_964243185.1 uncultured Chthoniobacterales bacterium | reverse complement strand
TCGGGCTACGCGGGCGCGGCGGGGGCGCTGCTGGCGGCCGTGGGCGCGGCGGGCTGGGGTTGGCACCGGCTGCGGCTGGCGCGCGTGGCGGCGCGGCTGCGGCAGGCCCACGCCTGCGTCCTGGCCGAGCGCGGGCGCATCTCCCGGGAGATTCACGACACGCTCACGCAAGGGTTCGTCGGCATCCGCTCGCAACTCCAGGCCGCCGCGCTGGCCCTGCCCTCCGACGGCGCGGTCCCCGGGGAGGTCCGCCGTCACTTGGCCGTCGCCCAGCGCATGGCCCAGCACAGCGTCACCGAGGCGCGTCGCTCAATGGCCGAGTTGCGCGCGGACGTCCTGGAGCACCGCGACCTGCCCGCCGCCCTGCTCGGGGAAGTCGAGGCGTTGCGGACGGACGCCACGTCGCCGGGAACCTCGCGGGCGGAGTTCCGCGTGGAGGGTGTTCCGCGCCGGTTGCCCGACGCGGTCGAGCACGCCCTTTTGCGGGTTGCCCAGGAAACGCTGGCCAACGCCGCCAAGCACGCCGGGGCCGGCCGGGTGGAGGTCCGGCTGGTTTACGGGCCAGGGGAAACGCGCCTGGAAGTGGCCGACAACGGCCGCGGCTTCGACGCGCGCCGGGCCTTTTCCCCCCTGGACGGTCACTTCGGCCTGCTCGGGATGCGGGAACGCGCCGCGGCGCTCGGCGGTCGGCTCGACCTCCAGAGCGCCCCCGGCGCGGGCACCCAGATCGCGGTGACGCTGCCCACGGCCGGGGAACCGGCGACCAACGGCTCCGGCCCTTTCCCGCGATGAAAAGCCGCGCCGCCGCGCCACTCCCGCCGGCTCCGGCGCCCCTCCGCCTGCTCGTGGTGGAGGACCACCTCATCGCGCGCACGGGCCTGCTGACCCTGCTCCACGCCACGGCCGACCTGGTCGTCGTCGCCGAGGCGGCCAGCGCGGAGGAGGCCGTCGCCGCCCACGCCGCGCACGCCCCCGACGTGACGCTCATGGACCTGCGCCTCGCCGGCGGCAGCGACGGCGTCTCCGCCATCGCCCGCATCCGGGAACGTTCCCCGGCCGCCCGCGTCGTGGCCCTGACCACCTACGACGGCGACGAGGACATCCTGCGGGCGGTGCGCGCCGGGGCGGCGGCTTACCTGCTCAAGGACGTGGACGCCGCCGAGCTCACCCGCGTCATCCGCGCGGTGGCCGCGGGCGAGAGCTGCCTGCCGCCCGCCGTCGCCGCGCGCCTGGCCGCCCGGCTGGCGCGGCCGGACCTCAGCGCGCGGGAGCTGGAAGTGTTAACCGCCATCGTCGCCGGCCGGGCCAACAAGGAAATCGGCGCCGAGCTGTTCATCGCCGAGCACACCGTCAAGAACCACGTCAAGAGCATCCTGGCCAAGCTCGGCGTGGCCGACCGCACCCAGGCCGCCACCGCCGCCCTCGCCCGCGGGCTGGTGCGGCGTGGCCGACGCTAAGGGGTCAACGCGCGGTAGCCCTTTGGGGCCAGGGGAAAACGGCTCTTCCGTCCGATTGTCCCCGGCTGCGGACATTGGCAAGCTCCTGGACAGCAACGCCGATCTCCCCCCCGGCGGTGCCAACCCGGCCCATGAAGCTCCTCGCCCTGCTCTCCAGCCCCGCCGGCACCCGGACCGAGCAGTTCGCCCCCTACGTGGCGGCGGAGGCCAACCGGGTCTGGGAACTCTACGCCGCCGGGTTGGTCGAGGAGATCTACCTCCGCCGCGCCGGGGACCCGGTCGGACCCGGGGTCGTGATCCTGCTGCAAACGGGCGGCCGCTCCGACGCGGAGGACCTGCTGGCCAGCCTGCCGCTCGTCAAGGCCGGACTCCTCGGCGCGACGCTCGTGCCGCTGGCCCCGCTGCCGCAACTCGCCGCCGCCCTGGCCCGCCACCACCTGCCGCTGCCCCCCTGGTGGCCCCGGGAAGCGGGCGCGCCGGACGCGGTCCGCCCCTGATTCTGCTCCTTCCGCCAACCCCCCACCGTCAACCACCATGCCCACCGCCACCCTCGAACCGCCGCCCGTCCCCCCCCCCCCCCCCCCCCCCCCCCCCCCCCCCCCCCCCCCCCCCCCCC
>CAXTFX010000683.1:0-2080 GCA_964243185.1 uncultured Chthoniobacterales bacterium | reverse complement strand
CTCCTCGGCCACCTCCCGCAGGCCGACCGCGGCATCAAGCGGGCGCGCTTCGTCGTGCTCAAGCAGAACCGGTTGCCCGCCATTCTGGTCGAGGGCGGCTTCCTGACCAGCCCGACGGAGAGCCAGCGCATCAACGAGGAGACGTGGCGGCGCAAGCTGGCGGAGAGCATCGTGGCGGGCGTGGACAGCTACCGACAGGTGGCCGAACGCAAGGCCATGCCGCGTCTCCTCGCCGACTACCGGCTGGAACAACTCCCCCTGGCCGCGCGGATGGTGGACCCGGCGAACGTGACCCCCTCCCAGCCCAACGCGGGTTCCGTGCTGCCCATGAGCAACCCCATCCCGGACGCGCCCCCGGAAGCGCAACCGGCTCCCGCCGCGGACCCCGCGCCCGCCCCGCCCGCGGCTAGGACCGCCCCGGCCCCGGCAGCGCCCCCCGCTCCTGAATTGGGGCCCATCATTTGACGGCGTCGCCAGTCCCGTGGCTAACCCTGGACGGAACGGATCAGCCGGAATATAGGTGCGGGGCGATCCGGGCGGTGTCCCGATCGCGGTGAACCGTTGAAATGATCGCCACCAAAGAGCTTCTCGAACCCCGTAGCGAAGAGCCCCTGCCCAACAGCCGCAAGGTCTATGCGGCCGGTCGCATCCACAAAGACCTGCGGGTGCCCTTCCGCGAGGTCTCCCTTTCCCCGACGCGGGGGCCGGACGACCGGGTTGAACCGAACGCCCCGGTGCGCGTCTATGACACCTCCGGTTCCTGGGGAGACGCGGACCTGGCCCCCGACGTGCGCCAAGGTTTGCCGGCCCTGCGTCAGAAATGGGTCCTGCGTCGCGGTGACGTGGAGGCGTATGACGGCCGGGAGATCCGGCCGGAGGACAACGGCTACCTGTCGCGGGTCCACGAGGCGGGCGCGGAACGGCGCGACGGCCGCGGCCGTTTGGAGATGTTTCCCGGTCTGCGCCGGCGTCCGTTACGGGCCAACCAGGATCATCCGGTCACGCAACTCTGGTATGCGCGGGAGGGGATCATCACGCCCGAGATGGAGTTCGTCGCCATCCGCGAGAACCTCGGCCGCGAGCGCGCCTACGGTGTCACCGAGAACAAGCACGGGGACCGCGCCGTGCTCAACCAGCAGCACCCGGGGCAGTCCTTCGGCGCGGCCATCCCGAAGTTCATCACCCCCGAGTTCGTCCGCTCCGAGGTGGCGCGGGGGCGGGCCATCATCCCGGCGAACGTGAACCACCCCGAGCTGGAGCCAATGGCCATCGGGCGCAACTTCCTTGTCAAGATCAACGCCAACATCGGCAACTCCGCCGTGGCTAGTTCCATTGAGGAGGAGGTTGAAAAACTTCGTTGGGCCACCAAGTGGGGTGCGGACACGGTCATGGACCTGTCCACGGGCAAGAACATCCACGCTACCCGCGAGTGGATCCTACGCAACAGCCCCGTGCCCATCGGCACCGTTCCCATCTACCAAGCGCTCGAAAAGGTCGGCGGCCGGGCGGAGGAACTGTCTTGGAACGTGTTCCGCGACACCCTGCTCGAGCAGGCCGAGCAGGGCGTGGACTATTTCACGATCCACGCCGGCGTGCTCCTGCGCTACGTCCCAATGACGGCGCGCCGGGCCACGGGCATCGTCTCCCGCGGCGGCAGCGTCATGGCCAAGTGGTGCCTCGCGCACCACAAGGAAAACTTCCTCTACACGCACTGGGACGAGATCTGCGAGATCATGGCCGCCTACGACGTGTCGTTCTCCATCGGCGACGGCCTGCGGCCTGGCTCGGTGGCCGATGCCAACGACGAGGCTCAGTTCGCCGAGTTGAAGACCCAGGGTGAGCTCACCACGCGCGCCTGGGACTACGGTGTGCAGGTCATGAACGAAGGACCCGGTCACGTGCCCATGCACATGATCCAGGAGAACATGGAGAAGCAGCTCGAATGGTGCGGGGAGGCGCCGTTTTATACCCTCGGGCCGCTGACCACGGACGTGGCCCCCGGCTACGACCACATCACCTCCGGCATCGGCGCCGCGATGATCGGCTGGTTCGGCTGCGCGATGCTCTGCTACGTCACCCC
>CAXTFX010000682.1:0-2084 GCA_964243185.1 uncultured Chthoniobacterales bacterium | reverse complement strand
ACGACTGCCACGCCGCCGGCTTCCTCGGGCGCACCGGCCGCGGCACGCACGAGCATTGCGGCGTCCTCGGCCGGCCGGGGCTCATCACCACGGGCACCCTCGGCAAGGCCCTCGGCGGGGCGAGCGGTGGTTACACGTCCGGGCCGCGGAAGGTCGTCGAGCTCCTGCGCCAACGTTCACGGCCCTACCTGTTCTCCAACTCGGTGGCGCCCTGCGTGGTCGCCGCGTCGTTGAAGGCGCTGGAAATCGCCACCCGCTCGACCGAGTTGCGCGACCGGCTGGAGGCGAACACGCGCCACTTCCGCGCCGGCCTGGAGGCGACGGGGCTGATGGTGCGGCCGGGGGCGACGCCCATCGTGCCGGTCATGCTCGGGGAGGCAGAACTGGCACAACGCTTCGCCACGCGGATGCTGGAGAGAGGCGTCTATGTCGTCGGCTTCTTCTACCCCGTCGTCCCCCAGGGCCAGGCGCGCATCCGCACGCAGGTTTCCGCCGCGCACACGCGGGAAAACCTCGACGCGGCCATCCGGGCTTTCGGGGAGGTGAAACAGGAATTAGCAATCTGACCGGGTTGGCCCAAAATTCACGCCGTCCATGAATTGGGAAAACCGCCTCCGCCACCTCGCTAACAAACACGGGTTCGACCTCGAAGCCACCGCGTTCATGGCCGACGCCATCCGGGAGGCCGGGGGGCGCTTCGCGCAGTGGAAACACCCCGCCCTCGGCGGCTTTGGCCAGTGGATTCCGGGCATGACGGCGTTGAGCCCGCGGGAACCCGGGTTGGAGGAACGCTTGAACAAGTTGTGCATGGATCTATTGGCGCTCCTGCACGAAACCGGCCACCCCGATGCCCCCGGCCGGGACGGCACGATCTGGTGGCCGATCACCTTGGGTCTCCGGCCCGATGCCACCGGGGCGCAGGACCGGGCGCGCTACGCCTACTTCGCCGACCCACGCCGTCTGGCGGTGGACCCCGGCGACGGCCGGGTCACGGTCTATGACACCGGGGAGCACCGCGTTCACGGCGTCGCGCGGGCAACGGGCGCGGATCACCGGCTCGTTTTCCAGAGTCAACTCGGCGAGGTGGACCTGAACGCGCTGACCGTGGTGGAGCCGACGGAGTAGGCGAACGGTCCATTTATCCGCAGATTACGCAGATTGAAAGCAAGGGTTCAGAGTTCCGGCAGCCGTGTCTTCCTGCCTTTCTCCACCCCTCTGAAATTAATCTGCGGATATCTGCGTCATCTGCGGACGAGATCTGGCCGGGATCAGCCCACGAAAAACGGGCCGCAGGTTTTATCCCGCGGCCCGTTGCTAATCGGATCGGTAGTCGGCCGGCTTAAGCCTCGACCATCTCCGCCGGCTTCTCCTTCTTCTGGAGCGCGCGGCGCAGCTTGGACAGGGCGATGTTCTGCAACTGGCGGATGCGCTCGCGCGTGACACCGAACTTCTTGCCGACTTCCTCCAGGGTCTTCGGCTTGCCGCCATCCAGCCCGAAGCGGGCGAAGATGATCTTGCGCTCGCGCTCGTCGAGCACGTCCAGCAAGCCGTCCACCTCGTCGCGCAGGTTGCGGTCGCGCAGCAACTCGAACGGCGTGAGCGCGTCCTCGTCACCGACGATCTCGCCGAACTCGGTCGAATCCTCGTCCGAGATGGGCGCGTCCAGGCTGGCCGGCCGGATGGAAACGGTCTTCAGTTGGGAAATTTTCCCGCTGGAGATGCCCGTCTCCTCCGCCAACTCGTCGTCGGTCGGCTCGCGGCCGAGTTCCTCCGACATCTGGAGGCTCACGCGGCGCATCTTGGAAATCTTGTCCACGAGGTGAACCGGCAGCCGGATGGTTTTGCTCTGGTTGGCCAGCGCGCGTTTGATGCTCTGCTTGATCCACCACGCCGCGTAGGTCGAGAGCTTGCCGCCCTTGGCCGGGTCAAAGCGTTCCACCGCCTTCATCAGACCGATGTTGCCCTCCGAGATCAAGTCCAGCAACGGCAGGCCGAGGTTCGCATAGTCGTGCGCGATCTTGACGACCAGGCGCAGGTTGGAGCGGATCATCAGGGAGCGCGCCTCGCGGTCGCCGACCTTGATG
>CAXTFX010000681.1:0-2092 GCA_964243185.1 uncultured Chthoniobacterales bacterium | reverse complement strand
GATCGGGTCAGGAAACGAGGGCGGGCGCGGGCGCCGCCGCGCGGGAAGGTTGCCCCAACCCGCTGGCCCAGTGCATGATGGTTTCTTCGTTGATCTCGTCGCCCTCCAGCACGGCCGCGACGCGCCGGCCCGCGAGCACGACGACGCGGTGGCACAGGCCGATGATCTCCGGCAGCTCAGAGGAGATGACCACGCAGGCTCTGCCGGCGGCGGCGAGTTGGTGGATCAAGGCGTAAATCTGTTGCTTGGCCCCGGTGTCAATCCCGCGCGTGGGCTCGTCCAGGACGAGGATCTCGGGCGCGATGGCCAGGAGCTTGCCCAAGGCGAGCTTCTGCTGGTTGCCGCCGGAAAGCTGCCGGGCGCGCACGTCGTAGGAGGCGGCGTGGATGTGGCAGGTGGTAATGGCCTCCTGCCACACCGCCTCTTCCCGCGCGTCCGAGAGCAGGGGGCCGCGCATCTCGCGCAGGGCGACGAGCGTGGCGTTGGGCCGCAGCTTGAAGTCCAGCAACACGCCTTTCTCCTTGCGGTCCTCGGTCAGGTAAGCCATCCGGCCGCGGGTCAGGGCGTCGTCATAGCCGCGGAAACGCAGGAGTTTTCCGTCCCGCCGCAGGGTCCCCGCGTCCGCGGGCCGCAGGCCGAGGATGCCCTCCCAGAGCTCCGTGCGGCCGGAGCCGATCAGCCCGGCGAAGCCCAGGATCTCGCCCCGGCGCAGGCTGAAGGAAGCCTCCTCGATGTGGCCCGGCACGCGGAAGCCCGCCACCTCCAGGGCGGGCACCGGCGCGACCGGGATCCCGTCCTTCGGCCGGAACAGCTCTTCGATCTCGCGCCCCACCATGTGCCGGACCAGCGCGCCCGCCGTGACCGTCCCCGCGGGTTGGGTGAGGGTCCGCACACCGTCACGCAGGACGGTGACGCGGTGGGCCAAGGCGAGCACCTCGTCGAGCTTGTGGGAAATGTAGATCACGGCCACCCCCTGCGCGCTCAACTCCCGCAGCCGGGTTTGCAGCAGGCGGATCTCGTCGCGGGCCAGCACGCCGGTCGGCTCGTCCAGGATGAGCACCGAGGCCCGGCGCGAGAGCATCTTGGCGATCTCGATCATCTGCCGGTCCGAAACGGGCAGGTCGGCGATCCGCGCGGCGGGGGACGCCGTGGAGCCAACCCGTTCGAGGGCCGCGCGCGTCTGGAGCGTCATCGCGCGGTCGTCGAAGAACGGGCCGCGCCGCAGCTCCCGCCCGAGGAAAAAGTTCTGCTGGACGCTGAGGGAAGGAACCAGGTTGAACTCTTGGTGCACCATCATGATGCCGCGCCGCTCCGCGTCCGCCACCGAGCGGAACACGGCCGGCTCACCCTCGAAGATCACCTCGCCCGCGGTCGGCCGGAGCACCCCGGCGAGGATTTTCATCAGCGTGCTCTTGCCCGCCCCGTTCTCGCCGACGACGGCGTGAATCTCCCCGGGCCGCACGTCGAAATCCACCCCGCGCAGGACCTGGACGGGACCAAACGCCATGCCGAGCCCCCGGACGGCCAGCCGGGGGCGAGGCTCTGACGGTTGGGGGGGCGCAACCATGCGGGAGTCCTGCGCGCTGAAGGTTCCGGCGAGGCAGCGTCAAGGTTAACCGTAACTTTTTCGGCGAACTGCGCACCCCCGGGTCGTTCAACGAAGCCCGCCGGTGCCGCCGACCGGCGCCGGCCCGGGTGACGCGACCCGAGTTGCGCTAGTTTGCCGCCTTCCCGTGACCCTGCTCTTCCCCGCCGCCCTCGCGCTCCTGGCCGTGCTCGGACCGGTTGTCACCGCGCTCTACCTGCGGCGCGTCCGGCGGCGGGCGGCGACGGTCAGCACGCTCCTGTTCTGGGAACGGGTCCTGGCCGAGCAACCGCGGCGGGCGTTCCTCGGGCGGCTGCGGCGGGTGCTCTCCCTGCTCCTGCAACTGTTGCTGCTCGCCTTCCTCGGCCTCGCCCTGGCCCGGCCGGAGGTGGCGGGGATCTTCGGCCGGGGGAACGGCGGGAACGACCGCGCCGTCGTGCTCGTGGTGGACGCCCGCGCGCCGATGCGGGCCGCCTAGTCATGGGACTGCTCGTCTTTCTGGCTGTC
>CAXTFX010000680.1:0-2099 GCA_964243185.1 uncultured Chthoniobacterales bacterium | reverse complement strand
CCCCGCGGCCCAGCTCGTGCAGGGAGCCGTCCGGGCGCCGGAGGACCTGGTAGTGCTGGAACGTCTCGCTCTCGGGCTGCGGCATGGCGGGGTGGGAGGGCGCGGGGGCCGCGGGCGGCGGCCAGAACCCTATTTATAGAAGATGAGCGGCGGAGAACAAGCAATTCCCCGGCCGGAATGGAGGGCGGGGAGTTTAGACGGAATTGACAGAACGAAACAAAGTTGGGGAAAGGGACAGAAAAGGGAGCTTTCTAATCCCGGATTCACCTCCCGGACTCCTCTCTCCGCCAATTTTGCCCAATTCTGTTAATCCTGTCTAACCCCGCTTCGCCACGAGCAGCGCGGCAACGTTTCCCAGCAGCCACAAGCCGCCGAACACGCCACCCAGCGCGGGCGCCATCCCCCGGAAGGTCGCCTCCGCCGCGCCCGTGCCCACGGATACGGGCACGCTGACGATCTGCGCGCCGACGACCTCCTCGAACTGCCAGCCGAAGCCGTTGTTGCGCCCGTAGCGCCGGACCATCTCCGCCGGGGCGGCCTCGGGCACGGAGTGGCACACCAGGCAGGAGCGGTTGGTGATGCGGATGGGCGCGGCCAGGAACAGGGCCTCGCCCGTGGGCGTCACGCGGCGGCCGAGGAGCTCCTTGCGCTCGGCGCTGCCGTTGCGGAAGACGTTCACCACGTCCGCCTCCCAGTCCACTGTGCGGTCGCGGGGGTTGGTCGGGTTGAGGACCGCTTCCTTGTAGCCGTATTCCGGGTAACGCCCGCGGAACAGGTTGAACATCTCCGTGGCCGCGTAGGCCGGAATGCTCTGCGGGTAGAATTCCGCCTCCGGCACCGTCGGGCGCATGGCTTCCGAGGAGTGCGCGAGCGCCTCGAGCAGACCACGCTGGGAGGCCAGGGTTTCCAACAACCGGCGCAGCTCCGCCACGGCGCCGTCGGATTTTTCCCGTTCCTGGTCAATGAGCGGGGCGATCTGCTTGGTGGTGTAGGCGCGCGCGGCCCCGGCCGTTTCCATCATCATGCGCGCGTTCTGGAGCACCTCCCCCTCCGCCCGCTGGTGCAGCGCCCCGCGCAGGAGAAGGCCCGTCCCCAGGGCGGCGGCGACGAGGCAGGGCACGAAGAGGAGGTTGTAACGCAGCAGGGCGGACATGGGCACGGGCGCAACGTGCTGGAAGTCCCGGGTGGACGCGAAGAAAATCACGGCCCCGCGCCGTCGGCCAGACCCGGTCCGGTAGGTGGGCTCAACGCTTGGCGGAGGCCGCCAGCGCGAGGGCTTGCTTCACCATGATTTCGAGCTGAATCAGGCGGGCTTCGAGCACAGAGTCCTTGGCCGTCTGTTTCGCCAGATCGGTCTGCTGTTTAGCGAGTTCCGTCTGCTGCTTAACCATTGTAGCGGTAAGCTTCTGGGCGACGGCGGCCTCGTCCTTCTTGTCCTGCTTCTTGTCTTCGAGCTGTTTGATCTTGCCTTCCAGGGCGGCCACGTTCTTCGGGGTGTCGCCGCTGGCGCGGACGGCCTTTTCCAGGCTGTCGAATTTTTGTTCGAGGGCGGTGACCCGCTTGTCGAGGCTGATGGCGAGGAGATCGGTTTTGTCCTGGGTGGGCATGAGGTCAGGATGGTTAGGGGTGAACGGGAGGGCGGACGCTGCCTGCGTGGGGCGCGAGCTTAGGAAAAGTCGGGGTGATCGCCAAGCATAATTTTCGCTAAACCTCTGCCCCGGAAAGGTGCGCGGACCTAAACGCCGCTCTCCCGCACCGCCAGCGCCGCGACCGCCCGCACGTCGGCCGCCCCCGGCAGCAGCGGACCGGGCCGGGCCGCCTCCCCGCCGGCGAGTTCCCCGACCCGCCGCAGGCCGCGACCCGCCTGCCAGCCCCAGGCGCCCGCCGGGAACGGCCCCACCTGGCGCGGGTCGCTCCAACTGTGCAACGACAGCAGCCGGCTCGCCTCCGGTAACGCCGCCGCGGCGAGGTGCATCGGCCCGCTGTCCACGCTCAGGACGAAGGCCGCCCGGCGCAGGAGCCAGAGAAGTTGCGGCAGGCTGGTGCGCTCCCGCAGGTCCTGCACGTTGGCGGGCAGTTCCGTTAACGCCCCCCCGCCC
>CAXTFX010000679.1:0-2101 GCA_964243185.1 uncultured Chthoniobacterales bacterium | reverse complement strand
CGCCGAGGGCGCGCGCGGGGAAGTTCAACGCCCCGACGGGACCCGACGGGTAAGGGAGCACTTCTTCGGGCCGGCCGTAGGGAAACAGCAAGTATTCGTCGAGCAGCCGGGCGGTTTCGTAGGGGTTGCTCACGGCGTTCAACCGTTCCGCATCAACTCCCGCAGAAACGTCCCCGGCCGGTAGTCGCGGATGACCTCGAACGTCTCCCCGCCGCGCTCCATCCGCACCTGGCGGACGTGAATCTCGGGCGTCTTGGTCGGCGAGAACAGGATGTCGTCGTGCGTGGCGTTATTGCGGTCCAGGAACTTCGGCGGCGTGATGTGCCCGCCGAGGTGGTCGGAACGGCCGGTGGCAACGTGGAACGTGCCGAGGATCTTCTCGTCCTGGATGTCCCGCCCGCTCACGGGCAGCCGCTGCGTGCCAAAACCGAGTTCGCCGAGGAAACCGGCCGCCGGGTCGCCCAGGAGCTTGGCGCGGTGCGGGGCGACGGTGGCCTCGCGGCCGACGAGCAGGTCCACGCCGACGACGTAGCCGCCCTTGGCCGTGAGCAGCGAGATCGTGCCGTCCTCGTAGCGGTGGGGGAACTGGCCCTCCGCGCTCTCCGGCACGAAATACACCTCGCCCGCGGGCAGGTTCGCCACGTCCGGGCCGCCGCGGCAGAGGCCGTGCGACTTTTGCGCCTCCTGGCCGCCGAGCAACAGGCGCAGCGTGTAAGGCTTGCCGGCGTGCTCGTAATCAATCTCGACGGCGTCGGCCCGCGTCAGCCCGCGGCGCAGGACCTCGGCCTCGCGGGAAACGTCCTCGTAGTTCACGGCCAGCCCGGTCTTCAGGATCAGGTCGTTCACCCCGTGGAGCGTCGCGCCGCGGAAGCCGTGCTGCTTGGCCAGGGCCGTCAGCGGGGCCGTGGCGGAATAGGTTGAGATGCACAGGATCAGGTCGTAGTGCGGGTAAACGTCCCGCTCCAGGCTGAGTTCCCGCCCGGCCGCATCCACGGCCCGGTCCGGCAGGTCGAGGTTGGAACCGCCCGTGGCCGGGAAGGCGAACATCTCGCCACCGCGCAGGTCGAGCTCGGCCAGGACGCCGTCGCGCAAGGCCAGGTAAAAGTCCCGGTAAGCGTGCGCCTGAATATCCCGGGCCGGGTTTTTCAAGAACGCGAGGTCCCGCATCGCCGCCGGGTCCGGCAGGTCAATGAGCACGCAAACGCGCTCGCCGGGCCGCGGGGCGAACACGGTGCGGAGCAGGCGCGCGAGGCTGAAACCGGGGAACGTGCGGGTGTCCCCGTCGGGCTGAACGGTCGTGGTGAAGGACGGGGCCACCGTCAGAGGTGTTGGCAGGTCAGAGGTTGGCATGGTGGAGAACATTATACGCAACCCGCGCGAAATGCGACGCACCCGCTGACCGAACGGTCTTTTTAATTGACTGCTTCAAACAACTGTTTGAAAATTGGGAGATGGCCGCCGTCCGCCCCCGTTCCGCCCGCGCCCCCGCGCCCCCTTCGCCGTCGCTCCCGGCCGGGGAGGTGGCCGCCGGGACGGAGCGCGTCGGCACCCGGGCGCGGATCGTTACGGCGGCCGGGGAGGTGTTCGCCGAGCACGGCTTCCGGGCGGCGACGGTTCGCCAGATCACGGAGCGGGCCGGGGTGAACCTCGCGGCCGTGAACTACCACTTCCGCGACAAGGCGGAGCTCTACGCGCAGGTGCTCCAGCAGGCGCACGGGGCGGTCCTGCACGTTGGCCGCCTCACCGCCGCGTCGCAGGAGGCCGGGCGGACCCCGGCCGAGCGGTTGCGGGCGTTCGTGGGCACGTTCCTCCACTACCTGCTCGACCCGGACCGGCCGGCGTGGCACCCGCGCGTCCGGGCGCGGGAGTTGACGGAGCCGACGCCCGCCCTGGACCGGCTGGTGGACGAGGCCATCCGCCCGATGAGCACCGCGCTCTGCGACATCGTGCGCGCGCTGACCGGCCCGGCGCTGCCCGGCCCGGAACTGGTGCTCCTGGCCCAGAGCGTCCTCGGCCAGTGCCTCTTCTACTCGCAGTGCGGCGCGCTGATCCAGCGCGTTCACCCCGGCTTCCGCGTGGACCGGCCGACGGACATCGAGCG
>CAXTFX010000678.1:0-2109 GCA_964243185.1 uncultured Chthoniobacterales bacterium | reverse complement strand
ATCGAGGTGATGGCCAGGTCGTTGGCCAGTTGCACGCTCAGGGGCAGGGCGTGCGCGGCGCGGTCGGCGATGAGGTCGAGCAACTCGCGGCGTTGCGGGTCCTCCGGCGAGAGCGCGGCGGCGGCACGGGACGTTTCAAGGATCTCCTCGAAGGCGTGCCGGACCTGACCGGCGGACCGCGCGAGGGCGGGGAAATCCAGGGAAAGAAGCGAGGGCATGAGGGGTAAACGGGCGACGTGCCCCTCTCCCCTAAGCAAGGTCCAAGCCAAACAGATCGCGAAAAACGCGGCGGTAAGGCTCGCGCTTCATCGGCGAGAGGGCCGCCAGCGTAAACTCGGCCGGCGCGACCCAGCGCACGGCGCGGAACTCGGGCTCCGGCGTGGCGACGTTGACCCGCTCGGCCGGGGCAGTGAGTTCCACCAGGAAATACAGGTGCTCCTGCCCGGCGTAACCCTCTCTCGTGCGGCCGGGCGGGAACTCGTAGCGATACGGCCCGACGCGGCGTAGGACGCGGTAGTCGCCGGGTCGGAGGGAAACCTCCTCGGTCAACTCGCGCGCCAGGGCTTCCTCCGGCGTTTCTTCCGGCCACCGGCCGCCCTGCGGAAACTGCCAGGTGCCGGGCAGATCGCTGCGCTCGCCCAACAACAGCAGCCCGGCCGGGTCGCGGACGACGGCAACGACGCCGGGACGGTAGGTGGCAGAAGTGGACATAAACGAGCGAAACATGCCCCGCTCCCCCGGCCAGCCGCCAGGGCCGTCGAGCAAAACGGCCCGCGGTCCGCCGGGAGCAAACCGGGGACAGCGGGCCGACTTGGACCGGGGAGCGGGGCGACCTACTTCTGCGCCGCCGCGGGGGCGGTGGTGTATCCGACGCGGACGGCGGCGGCGGCAGCCCCGCTGTTGCGGCCGGTCTTGATGCTGCCCTTGGCGGAACAGCCGATCCCCACAAGGCACAGAACGGCACCCAGCGCGGTGAGAGTCAGGGTCTTCATGGTTTGGAACCGGGTCGTCGGGCGTTTGGGGCGTGGCCAGATCATTTCGCCGGGGCCGGCGCCGTGGTGTAAGCGATTTGCGCCGAGGCGGCCGGCGTGACGGAGCCGGTGGGCTTGATGCTGCCGCTGGCGGAGCAGCCGACGTTCAGCAGGCCGGCGGTGGCGAGGAGGGCGGTGAGCAGGGCGAGTTTCTTCATGGTGTTTGGGTCAGGTTCGGTGGAATCGAGCTTATGCCTAACATTCGCGTTGCCATTCTCGCCCGGCCGCTTGCGCCCCGCTAATTTTTGGCCGTGGCCGCGTCCCGCCGACCGATGGAGTGATAGCGGAAGCCGACGTGCGCCATCGTGGCGGGGTCGAACAAATTGCGCCCGTCAAAGACCAGGGGCGAGCGCATCGCGGCCTTGAGCTTGTCCAGGTCCACCCCGGCGAACTCCTTCCACTCCGTCGCGACGATGAGCGCCTCCGCGCCCGCGGCGGCCTCCAGGGGCGAGTCGGCCAGCTTGGCGCCGGGGATGAGCTTGTATTCCTTGGCCCGCTCCATGCCCTTCGGGTCGTAGGCGGTCACGTGGGCACCCTCGCGCACCAGGTCGTTGACGAGGTCAATGGCCACGGAGGAGCGGATGTCGTCCGTGTCGGGCTTGAACGTCAACCCCCACACCGCGATGTGCTTGTCGCGCAAAATCCAGAGCGTGTCACGGATCGTTTTCAAGAATCGCTCGCGCTGGTTGGCGTTGATACGCTGGACCTCCTTCAACAGGGTGAACGGCACGCCGAGGTCCTCCGAGATGGCGATGAAGGCGGCGATATCCTTGGGGAAACACGAGCCGCCGTAGCCGATGCCGGCGTTGAGGAAGTTGCGCCCGATGCGCCGGTCCGAGCCGATGCCGTCGGCCACCTTTTCCACGTCCGCCCCGGAGGCCTCGCAGATGGCGCTGACGGCGTTGATATAGGATATCTTCAACGCCAGGAACGAGTTAGCCGCGTGCTTGATGAGCTCGGCCGAGTTGATGTCGGTCACGAGGATGGGCGACATGAACGGCTCGTAAATCTTCTTCATCAGCGAGATGGCCCGCTCGCCCTTGGCGCCGATGACGATGCGGTCGGGCTTCATCAGGTC
>CAXTFX010000677.1:0-2111 GCA_964243185.1 uncultured Chthoniobacterales bacterium | reverse complement strand
GCCCGCAGCACCTTCCTCGCCCCCGCCCCCGCCGCCACCCGCCCGACGGTTTCCCGCGCCGAGGCCCGCCCGCCGCCGGCCACCGCGCGGATGCCGTATTTGGCCTGGTAGGTAAAGTCCGCATGGGAGGGCCGATACGCCGTCGCCATCTCCGTATATGCCTCCGGCCGCGCGTCCTCGTTGGGCACCAGCACGGCGATGGGCGTCCCCAGCGTCTGCCCTTCCCACACGCCGGAAAGGATGCGGCAGCGGTCCGCCTCGTTGCGCGGCGTCACCAGCGCGCTCTGGCCGGGCCGGCGGCGGTCGAGCTCCACCTGAATGTCGGCCTCGGCCAACGGCAGCCGCGCCGGGCAACCGTCAATGACGACCCCGACGCCCCCGCCGTGGGACTCGCCGAACGTGGACACGCGGAAGAGTTCCCCGAAGTGGCTTGACATGCCCCCGTTGTATCCGGGCGGGTGGAGGGACGCAACTCTTTCCCCGGCTCCCAGGGCGCTCGCGCCGCCGCCGCGGCAGGTTCCTCGGCGGTCGGGAAGGGCCGGGGCGGCGGCTCACACCTCCAGCGACGTCGTCGAGCTCTGGTCCCAATACGTCACCGCGCCGCCGTCCAGGCTCTTGACGAAGCGCACGCCGCCGTCCTGCGAGACGACGATGGCCAGGGCGTCCGGCAGCGCCCGGCACAGGCGGTAGGTGGAGCGGTGGCGCGTGCCGACGCTCTCGGTGCTCTCCTCCTCGGCGTCCACGCCCTCCAGGTCGCGCGCCTGGCGGACCACGGGCACGTCGGGCAGCATCCCGGCGATCTCGCCGCCGAAGCCGAGCAGCTCGAAGCGTTTGGTCAACACCACCGCGCCGTCCACCTCCGCGCAGCCGGCGATCAGGCGGGACATCTCGATCATCGCTTCATCCAGGGCGCCGAGCCGCTCGTCGTTGGTCAGGGCGTAGTCCCGCCAGCCGACGAGGCGGTTCGGGTCCGCCGAGGCGCCGCCGAGCTCGGAGAGCCGGCGCATGACGTGCAGGATCAGCGAGCGGAAGCGCAGGCGCGGCTCGCCGCCCTCGAAGCGGTATTTGAGGTGGATGTAACCGTTAACCCCGCAGCACTCCGCCGTCATGCTCTCGGGCAGGATCAGGATCGTCGCCCCGTGCTGGGCCGTGCGTAGGGCGGAGATCATCCGCCGGATGAGCTGCTGGGCCAGCAGGCGGATCAGGCCCGGGTCGAGCGGGGCCCAGTCCGGTTGGGCCTGGAGGCGCTCCTCCAGGTGCAGCGCCCAGACCTCCTCCCGCACGGCGGCGAAGGTCGCGGTCAACCAGCGGGACTCGAAGACGTTGACCGACGGCCCGGTGAGCTGCCCGCCCTCCAGCCGGAAGAGCACGCGCGAGCCGAAGCCCACCGTCATCCGCCCCGGCGCCGTGACGGAGAGCACCAGCGCGGGCGGGAGCGCCTGCGGCCGGCCGCGACCGCCGTAGAAGTTTTGCAGCCAACGGGTGCCGGAGTGCAGGATGCCCCAGATACGCAGACCCTCCCCCTCGCCCCAGGAAACGCCGAGGAGCGAGCGGTAGAAATCCGCCGCGGGCGACAGGCGGCGCACCTCCAGGGGGTTGAAGGGCCGGCTCTGGGCCAACGTTAAACGGTGCAGCCCGTCCGGCGGCCCCTGCCCCGGCGGGAACCGGACCGGCTCGGCCAGGATCAGGCGGAAGGAGACGGGCCGCTGCTCCTCCCGCAGGAGGCTGGCCTGGTAGCAGATGGCGAGCAGGTCCTCCAGGGCGGCGCGGGGCGGCGCCTCGTGCCCCAGCCACGTCGCCGCCAGGCCCGCGGCGGCATCGGTCGGCCCGGAGGGGGCGGATTCGCCGTCGCCGCGCGCGACGCCCCAGCGGTCGCGGATGAGGCCGGCCAGATCGCGCGGGGAAGTCAGGTCCGTGGTCATGGCGCCTGGCAACCTTCTAACCCGAAAACCCGGCAAATCCAAGGTCGGAAAGGACCGGCGGCCGTCCCCGCCCGGCTTTTTCCCGTTTCCAGGGTCCCGGGCGGCCCGTGGTTTGCTGAGGAGAACGGAATCCTCGCCCCGATGCCCCCCACCTCCCTCAAAATCGCCCCCCTGTCTCCTCCCCCGGAC
>CAXTFX010000676.1:0-2125 GCA_964243185.1 uncultured Chthoniobacterales bacterium | reverse complement strand
GAGCACGGCCTGTCAGGGCTGTCCGACCGCAAGGCACCCGGCCCCGCGCCGCGGGCGCCGGTGGCTGCGCCGGGGCGCCTGGCTGGTGCTGCTCGGGACGCTGGGCTGGGTGAGCTTCTACGCCGCCTCCCGCGGGTTCACCCGACGCTGGCGGGCGGCCCTGCAGGAGGAGTTCCGCCGGCACGGGCTGGACATTCACGTCCGGCGCATCACCCTGGACCCGTTCGAGGGCTTGGTCGCGGACGGCATCCGCCTGCGGCGGCTCGACGAACGGCACACGCGGCTGTTGACCATCCAACGCGCCTCCCTGGACATTGATTTCCGGCGCCTGCTACGTAAACGCGGGGCGTTCCTGCGCTCCGTGGACCTGCGGGGCACCCGGCTGGACCTACCCACCGACCCGACCGACCCGCAGTCGCCGGTCATCCGCGTGCGCCGGCTGGGGGCGAAGGTCTATTTCCTGCCCGACCGCATCCAAATCGCTCAGGCGGAGGGGGAGTGGGTCGGCATCCGCCTGTCTGCCAGCGGCGAGGTCCTGCACCCCGACCTCCTGGAAAAGCTCGTCGCGGCCCACGCCGACCCGCCCTCCATCCGCTCGAACGAAGAGCGCGCCCGGCGGCGGACGCAGGCGCAGGGGGTTTTGCTCGCCGCACGCCGGTTGCACTTCGAGGGCGAGGCGCCGCGCGTCGTCCTGCGCTTCAACGCCGACCTCGCCCGGCCGCTGCCGGAGGGGCGGGCCAGCGCGGAGGTGCGCGCCGCCCGCGTGCGCCTGCGCCCCGGCGGCTACCAGTTCGACGGCCTGCGCGCCCGGCTGGACTGGATGGACGGGACCCTGCGCCTGCGCGAGACGGAGCTGACCGATGCGGCCGGGCGGCTGGCGCTGTCGGCCGACTACACGCCCGCCGACGGGCAGGCGCGCGGGACGGCCGAGGGCGCGCTGGACCTGCTCGCGGTCTGGCGGCACCTGCGCGGGGAGAGGCCCGGCGCGCCGACCGACGATCCGCTCGCGGGTCTGGTCCTGCGCGACCCGCCGCGACTGTCCGTGGAGGGCCGCGCGCGGCTGCCGGGCGGGGAGGGGCTGGGGTTCACGGGCCATTTCGGGCTCGGCCGCACGGAGTTTCGCGGCGTGGCGGTCGAGCGGCTAGAAACCGATTTTTCCTGGCGGCCGGACGGCGCGTGGTTCCTGCGGGACCTTAAGCTCACCACGGCGGCAGCCGCGCGCAACGGCGCCCCGGCGCAAACGTTAACGGCCGACGTGCTCCACGCCGACGGCCAGCTCCGGGTGCGCCTCGCCGGGGCGCTCGGTCCGGCCGCCGTCGCGCCGCTGCTGCCGGCCCGCGCCCGCAACGCGCTCCGCGAATGGGAGTTCAACGAGCCTCCCCGGCTGGAGGTCAACGCCTCCGCCCCCCTGCTCAAGACCCCCGGGGGAGACCCGGACTGGAGCCGCCTGCGCGCCGAGGGCAAGGTCGCCCTCGGGCGCACCCGCTTCCGGGGCGTGCCATTGAATCGGCTCACCGGCGACTACACCCTCGGCGACGGCGCGCTGGTCCTTCGCAACCTCCAGGTGGACCGCGACGAGGGCGGCGCGCACCTGGACGGCTTCACCTACGACTTCGCCCGGCACGAGGCCCGCATCGAGAACCTGCGCGCCAACGTCTTCCCCGCCGAGGTCGCCGTCTGGATTGACGCGGACCTGGTGAAGAACCTCCGCCCGTTCCGCTTCCCGAAGCCGCCCGCGGCCACCGCCAGCGGCGTCGTGCAGTTCGACGGCGGCGTGAACAGCCGGCTCACGGTGGATTTCACGGCGCCCGCGGGGCTGAATTACACGTTCGCCGGGCGGGAGTTGCGTTTCAGTAACGCCACCGGCCACGTCCTGTTCACCGACCCAAAACTCTTCGTGGAAAATTTCCGCGGCAACCTCCTCGGCGGCGAGCTGCGGGGTGGCCTGGAACTGGCCATCGGCAAGGGGGTCATCCCCGATTACCGGGCCAGCCTGGAGTTGAGCGACCTGGATTTCGCCCCGTTGACGAAGCTCTACTTCGATTACGACGAATCCCGCGGCCGGCTGTTCGGGACCTACCGGTGGCGCGGCCGGGGAGACGAGTCGGGGACGATGCGCGGCACG
>CAXTFX010000675.1:0-2125 GCA_964243185.1 uncultured Chthoniobacterales bacterium | reverse complement strand
CCGGGGCCGCGCTCCAGGCGGTAGATGCCGACGGGGTGGACGTGGCCGGTCTGGTGGAGCATGGCGCCGTCCCAGTCCAGGTGGTCAATCACCGGCCACCAGGTGTAGCCGATGACCGGGAAGCCGTCGGCCCGCAGGCGGCGCACGTCCTCCGTGGAGCGTTGGAGCCAGTCGAGCTTGTCGCGGTCCGCGCCGGTGACGCTGGTTTCGGTGATCATCAGCGGCAGCCCGTGGCGCTGCCAATAGTCTTGCGCGGCACGGTAGAGGCCGAGGGGTTGCGCGGGGGCTCGCTGGCGGTAATAACCTTCCGGCGAGGTGTAGAGCTCGACCTCCGTGTGCGGGTAATAGTCCAGCCCGACGATGTCCACCCGCTGCCGGTTGCGGTCGAACCAGCGGAAATCGAAGTGCGAAAACCCGTGCCGGCGCATCCAGTCCCGGAGCGGATAGCGCGGGGTGACGTTGCCCAGCACGAGGTCCATGACAACGTGCCGGCGCTCCATCCGCCGGGCCACGTCCACGCCGAGGCTCTCCCGCAGGAACGGGGACGTTCGCTCCGAGGAATCCGGCTCCCGGGTGGAGGAGACTTCGAGCGTGTCGCTGACGAGGATTTCCACGCCCGGCATGGTGTCACGCAGCTCACGGACGCCGAGGCAGATGCCCTGGGCGATGCGCGAGAGGACCGTCATGTAGCTCTCCAGCCCGTTGCCGTAAGGCGGCCAGAGCCCGACGTCGCCGCAGAACAGCGCGGTGATCAGCGGCTCGTTGACCGGGCAGATCGTCGGCACGCACGGCCGGCCGGCGTAGCGTTGGCCGAAGGCCCGGGAGAAGCGGCGGATGGCCTCGGGGAACTCCGGGTCCGCGAAGGCGTCCGGCAGCCACGTCGGCGTGCCGAAGTGGGCGAGGTCCACCATCAGCCGCAGCCCGAGCGCGTCGGCGAGGTCGAAGCGCGCGTCCGTCCACGTCCAATCGTAAATCCCCGGCGCCGGTTCCAGCGTGTGCCACGGCACGGGGTAACGGCACCAGCGGCAGCGCAGGTCGTCCGCGATGAGGTGGAAATCCTCCCGCCAGCACCGATCGTGCTGGGTCCACTCGTATTGGTCTATGCCCAGGTGCGGGATGAAGGAGCCCTCCACGCCGACGGCCCAGCGGAAGGGCGTGGACGGGTCGAGGAGGTCGGCGACGGGCGCCGGGGCGAGGCCGGCGGCAGCGGGGGCGGTAGGGTTCATGACGACGGACTCAGCGGGGTGAATTCGGCGCCGGCGGGGCGGGGGGTTGTTTTCGTAAAAGTCCGCCTCTGACCTCGCGCCAGCCGCGAATAGCCAAGGGGGGTGAAACTTCGTGGGACCCGTCGGGAAATTGGGTCGCAATGCTTTGAATATCCGGGGGCGAAGGGCGCGTCATACCGACCGTTCGCCACCACGCACGCTGGATTTCCCAACCGCTCCGACCACTTCGCCCGCCCGTCCGCTCCCGTTATGTCCGCGACCGCTTCTCTCCGACCCACCGCCCACGCCAAGGGCGGTGCCCTGGCCACCCCGCACCCGCTGGCGGGGCTTCCGCTCGCCGACCAACCGCGCCGCCGCGCTGCCCGGGGCACCCGCCCGGGGCACCCGCCGCACGCCCCGGACGAGGCCGCATCGCTGTGGTCCTTCGTCCGCCCGCACGTCCGGGAGCACCGCTGGGCGCTCCTGGCGGCGCTCCTGCTCAACGCCGTTCCCGGTTTGGCCGTGGCCTTCCAGACCTTCGTCCCGAAATACCTCATTGACGACGTCATCACCCCGGCCGGGCTGGACCCGCGGTCCCGGATGGTGCGGCTGGGGCTGGTGGTCGTGGCCTACCTCCTCGCCGGCCTCGTCTTCCGCATGACGGCCTGGTATGGGTCCTTCAAAATCTGGACCCGGGTGCGCGAGCGGATCACGCTGGCGATGCGCGCCCGCTTTTTTCGGCACATCAACAGCCTGTGCCTGCGCTTCCACGGGCGGCACTCCTCCGGGGAGCTGTTCACCTACGTGATGGGCGCCCCGCTCGGGCAGATCTCCTCGTTCTACCACAACCTGATGATGAACGTGCCCAACGCGGTCACGTCCTTCCTCTTCACCCTGAGCCTGATCTTCGCCTGGGACGG
>CAXTFX010000674.1:0-2134 GCA_964243185.1 uncultured Chthoniobacterales bacterium | reverse complement strand
GGCGTGGAGGTCCACGGTGACGACGCGGTCCACGCCCGCGGCCACGATGAGGTTCGCCACCAGCTTGGCCGTGATCGGCACCCGGGGCCGGTCCTTGCGGTCTTGCCGCGCGTAGCCAAAGAAGGGCATCACGGCGGTGATGCGCGCGGCGGAGGCCCGGCGGATCGCGTCCGTCAGGATGAGCAGTTCCATCAGGTTGTGGTTGGCCGGCGGACAGGTGGGCTGGATGATGAAAACGTCCCGGCCGCGGATGTCCTCGTTGATGCGAACGGAGGTTTCCCCGTCGGCGAAGGAGGTGACCATCGCGTCACCCAGCGGCAGGCCGACGCTCTCGGCGATGCGGCGGGCCAGCTCCGGGTGGGCGGAGCCGGTGAAGAGCTTCATCTCGGGACGGGCGGAGAGGACCATGCGAGGAGGAGAAGGGGAAAAGGGTGACGGACGAAACGGCGGGCGAAGAGGTTAGAGCGTGCGGGGGGGTTTGCAAAAGGAACGTCCGCGCCGGTGGGGTCTCCGTTTGGCGGCGGCGCAGGTAGGACGGGCTATCCCTGGCCCGCCGCCGTGGTGCCTACGACACGCCCTCCCGCGGCGGCTTAGGGATCAGCCGCCCTACCCACCGCCGCCCAATCTCAAACTGAGACCCTACCTCCGCGCCGGCCGGGCGCACCGCGTGCTAGGGTTTGCCGTGCGGACCCTGGCCATCGGCGACATCCACGGCTGCGCGCGGGCGCTGGACGCGCTGTTGACCGCCGCGGCGCCCGGGCCGGAGGACGTGATCGTCACCCTGGGGGATTACCTCGACCGCGGGCCGGATTCCCGCGGCGTGGTCGAGCGGCTGGTCCAGCTCAACCGCACGCACCACCTGGTGCCGCTGGTGGGCAACCACGAGGTAATGTGGCGCGCGGCCCAACACGACCCGGCCGGGCGCGCCGCGTGGCTGGACTGCGGCGGGCAGGCCACGGTGCGCTCCTACGGCGGGGGCGCCCGGGATGGCCTGCCCCACCTGCCAGCCGCCCACCGCGAGTTCCTGGAGGAGGGGCTCTTGGACTATTGGGAAACGGACACCCACCTGTTTGCCCACGCCTACGTGGACCCCGCGCTGGACATGGCCGACCAGCCGCCGTGGCTGCTGTTCTGGGAGCCGTTCGCCAGCGTGCGCCCGCACCGCTCGGGCAAAATCCTCGTCTGCGGCCATTCCCGGCAGGCGAACGGCCGGCCGCGCGACGTGGGTCACGCCGTCTGCATTGACACCGGGGCCTACGCGCCGGGCGGCTGGCTGACGTGCCTGGACGTGGGCGCCCGCGACGGCTGGCAGGCCAACGAGCGGGGGGAGGTCCGGCGGTTCGCGCTGCCCGCCCGTTCAACCCTGCCCGGCGGACCCCTGTAGCCAGCCGGCCGCCTGCTGCCAGAGGTAATAAACGTTCAGCCCCACGATGAGCGCAGCCACGACCCCGGCGAGAGCCTTCACCCAGAGTGGGTTCGCGAACCGCCCCATCCGCGCCCGGCTGTTGGTGAACAGCACCAGCGGCACGACGGCGAAGGACAGTTGCAGGCTCAGGACCACCTGGCTGAAAATCAGGAGCTTACCCGTGGCCGATTCCCCGCCAATCGCCGCCACGAGCACCGCGGGCACGATGGCCAGCAGCCGGGTGATCAGCCGGCGCAGCCACGGTTGGAGCCGAATCCGCAGGAAGCCCTCCATCACGATCTGACCCGCCATCGTGCCCGTCAGCGTCGAGTTCTGCCCGCTGGCCAGCAGGGCCACGGCGAAGAGCGTGGAAGCCAGGGCGGCGCCCAGCGTCGGGGAGAGCAGGCGGTAGGCGTCCTGGATCTCCGCGACCTCGTGCATCCCGCGGCCGTGAAATGCCGCCGCGCTCAGGATCAGGATGGCGGCGTTGATGAAGAACGCGAACCCCAGCGCCACCGTGGAGTCAATGGTGGCGAAGCGGATCGCCATCGTCTTGCCGGCGTCATCCCGCGGGAAGTCACGCGTCTGCACGATGGACGAGTGCAGGTAGAGGTTGTGCGGCATCACCGTCGCCCCCAGGATGCCCAGAGCGAGGTAGAGCGCCTGCGGGTTGACGACCACCTGCCGTTGCGGCAGCAACCCACCGAAGATCCCCGCCAAGTCCGGCCG
>CAXTFX010000673.1:0-2160 GCA_964243185.1 uncultured Chthoniobacterales bacterium | reverse complement strand
GTGACGCTGACCAGGGGGTTGAGCGTGCCGGTGGCCGAGACGACCTCGCGCAGGTGCCGCCGGGCGACCGGCGCGGTCTGGTAGCGTTGGCCCCCGCCGCCGCCGGGAGCGCCGCCGCCGCCGGAGAGTTTCACCCCCGCGAACCCGCCCGCGGCGCCGAGGACCAGCAGCGCGCAGGTCCACCGCCGCCCGCGGCGCGGACGGCGGCCGGGGGCGGGGGAAGGCGACGGCGACGGCGGGAGCGACGGCGCGGGGACCGTGGCGGTGGCGGGGCGAGGAGTGCTCATGGCAGGGTTCAGGGTGGATCGGTCGGTTTGGTTAACGACTTTCCCCGAGGCGCTTGGCATGCCGGACGCGGGCCGGGTCGAGGTAGCCGCGCCCCGCCAGGGTTTCGGAGACGAAGGCAGCGATCATGCGGGCGGTGCGGCCGGTGTCCTCCGTCACGCCGTGAACGGATTGGCCGGCCACGGTCGCGGCGGCGCCGACGGCCACGCTCACGGGACCGGTGCCCCCGGAGGCGATCAGGCCCGGCTCGGCGTTGGAGCCGCCGGTGGTGCGGAACGCGGTCACGACCGGCTGACCCGGCAGGGACAGGTCGCGAACCTCCACGCGGGTTTCCATCTTGGTGCCGCCCGCGCCGAGGCCGACGCCGACGCGCAGGGCGCGGCTGCCCTGGTTGACGCGGGTGAAACGCCCGGTGACGAGCCAGGCCGGTTGCGGCGGCAAACGGTCGGCCGGGGCGACGGCCGCGGCGGGCACGCCGAGCGCGGCCAGCCGGCGGACGGTTTGCGCGCGCAACCCCGCGGTGAGCCGATCCTGGAAGCGGGCCAGCTCCCCGCCTTGGCGGTCCACGCGCAGAACGTCCGCGGGCGCCCCGAAGGCGGCGACGAGGAGTTGCACCGGACGCTGGCCGGCGCTGGGCCGCAGGCCCGCTTCGGGCTGGACGCTGACGGAGGCGCAGCCGCCCGCGCCGAGCAGCGTCGCCGCGCCGAGGAGCCGGAGGAGCGTGCGCCGGGGGAAGCGTGCCGGGGCGTGAGGGTCGGGTTGAGTCAGGTGGCGTGGGGCGGGGGGCATCGGGAAAACGGGTGCGGGTCAGGATGACGCCGACCCGCGGTTCGGGAGCACGTTTTGGGACGAAACTCCCCCGCTCCGGGACGAAGGGTGGCCGCCGCGGGGACGAACCCGTCTCCCCGGCGCGCGGCGTTTCCCGGCCAGGCCCCGTTTCCGTCCCTTGGGTCCCCGTCCCAGGTTAGGTGCGTTCCGTCCCAAAACCCTCGCGCCGCCGGGGGCGGGGGGTAAGCTGCCGGGGTCGAGCCCATGCCCGCCTTGCCGCCCCGCACCCGCGCCCTGCTCCGGGCGTGGGCGTGGAGCTTCCTCGTCTGGGGGTTGCTCGCCACCGTGCTCGTGGGCCAACTGGTCTGGGCGGTGGCGTTCCCGCTGCGGGGCGGGCTGTTGCTGGCGGCCCGTGAGCTGTTGCCCTGGGCCGTGGTTTCGCCGCTGCTCTTCGCGCTGGTGGCCCGCTGGCCTCTGGAGCGCGCCCGCTGGCGGGTGACGCTGCCCGTTCACCTCGCCGGCGCGGCGGCGGTGTTCGCCCTGGCGGCCGGCTGGTCGGCGCTGCTGCCCCCGCCGCCGCTACCGCCGGGCGTGCGGCTGCCGGTGCCGGAGATGGAGAACCCCGACGGCCCGCCCGCGCCCGTGGGCCGGCGGGTGCTCCTGGCGCTGTTTCCCCACCTGCCGCTCTACCTGGTCGTCCTCAGCGTGGCGCACGCCCTGCACTTCTACCGCCGGTCGGTGGCGCGGGAGGCGAGCCTGACCCGCGCGCGGCTGGCGGCATTGCGGGGGCAGTTGCAGCCGCACTTCTTGTTCAACTCGCTCAACACCATCACCGAGCTGGTCCACCGCGACCCCGAAGCCGCCGACGCGATGCTCGTGGCCCTGAGCGACCTGCTGCGCCTGAGCCTGGAAACGGGTGACGAGCAACTCCTGCCCCTGGACCGCGAGCTGGCCTCCGTCCGCTGCTACCTCGCCATCGCGCGCGCGCGCTTCGGCGACCGGCTGCGCTTCGAGCTCGACGTGCCCGCGGACACCCGCGCCGCCCTCGTGCCGGCGTTCCTGCTCCAGCCCCTGGTGGAAAACGCCGTCCGCCACGGCCTCGAACCT
>CAXTFX010000672.1:0-2179 GCA_964243185.1 uncultured Chthoniobacterales bacterium | reverse complement strand
GCGCGCAGGCGTGCTGGCCGCCCGCGCCACCGAAGGGCACCAGCGCCCGCGCCCGCAGGTCGTCGCCCCGGGCGGCGGCCAGCCGGCGGACGGGCTCGGCCATGCGGGCGTTGGCGATGCGGATGAAGCCGGCGGCCAGCGCCTCCCGGCCGTAGGTCTTGCCCGTCGCCGCGGCGATCCCGGCGATGAGCGCGTCCAGCCGGGCCTCCGCCGCGGCCCGGTCCAGCGCGAAGGGGAAGCGCGGGAGCCGGCCGAGCAGCAGGTTCACGTCCGTCACGCACAGCGGCCCGCCGCGCCCGTAGCAGGCCGGGCCGGGGTCCGCGCCGGCCGAGCGGGGGCCGACGGTGGGTTTCTGACCGTCGAAGGAGCAGACGGAGCCGCCGCCGGCCGCGACCGTTTCGATCTCCAGCATCGGGGTCAACAGCCGCAGCGGACGCGCCTTGCCGCCGCCCCCCGCGGGGACCTCGACCTCGTAGCGCCGGGGCAGGGCGTCGTCCTCCCCGCCCCCGCCGTCCCCGAGCAGGCTCACGTCCGTGCTCGTCCCGCCCATGTCCAGGGCGACGATCCCGCCACCGGCCCCGACCGCCATCGCGCCGAGCACGCCCCCGGCCGGGCCGGAGAGGATGGCGTCCTTGCCCGAAAAACTCTCCGTCCGCACCAGCCCGCCGGCGGAGGTCATCCAGCGCAGCTCGGCGCCGGGGAGCTGCGCCGCGAGCCGGGCGGCGTAGTCGCGCAGCACGGGCGTGAGGTAGGCGTCCGCCAGGGCGGTGTCGGCGCGGGGGATGAACTTGGGCAACGGGCACAACCGGCTGGAAAGCGACACCTGCGCGAAGCCCAGTCCCGCCGCCACGCGGGCGACGAGCTGCTCGTGGGCGTCGTTCCGGGCCGCGTGCAACAGGCACACCGCCAGGGCCTCCACGCCGGCCGCGCGCAGGGGCGCCAGCCGCTCGCGGACCTCCGTTTCGGACAACGGCCGCAGGACGTTTCCCGCCGCGTCCAGCCGTTCGTCGAGTTCCACGGTGGCCTCGTGCAGCGGCCGGGCGGGCGCCGGGGCGAGGTCGAACAGGTCCGGCCGGTCCTGGTGCCCGATCAACGGCGCGTCGGCAAAGCCCGCCGTGGTGACGAATGCCGTGCGCGCCCCGCGGCGCTCCAGCAGGGCGTTGGTCGCCCGGGTGGTCCCCAGCCGCACGCGCAACCCCACCGGCAGCGGCGCGTCCAGCCCCGGCAGCCCGAGCAGCCAGCGCACCCCGGCGGCGGGCGCTTCCAGCGGCGAAGAAAGCTCGTAACGCGCCCCCGTCGGCGGCGGGGTGGGCAGCGGCTCCGCCAGCTCCAGCCGGCCGGGCGCGGCGCGGGCGACGGGGCGGGAAACGCCCCCGAGCGTGAGCGTCCAGCCCGCGAAGAACCCCGGTGGGTCGCCCCCGCGCGCGTCCGGGTCGCGCAGGGTCCGGGCGTCCGCGCCGGGCCCGACGGTGCCGGGGTAACGGCCGGTGGAGAGGAGCTTGTGCGTGAGGATCGCTCCGTCATGCGGCCGGCGCGCCAGGCAGTCGGTGAACGTGCCCCCGGCGTCAATCCAGAACTCCCAGGGTGCGGCGGCGTGGTCCATCGGGTGCGGACGTTCCCCCGTTCAGGCGGTTGGCGCCATGTCGTCGTCGTCGTCCGCGGTCCCGAGTTCCCGGCCGCGGGTTTCCGGCAGGAGGGCCGCGGCCAGGAACATCAGCGCGTAGGCCCCCGCGGCGAACAGCCCGATGGCCTCGCCCAGCGGCAGCCGCGCCCCGAGCGCGCCGACCAGCGCCGGGAACAGGGCGCCGACGCCCCGGCCGAAGTTGTAGCAAAACCCCTGGCCCGAGCCCCGCATCCGCGTCGGGAACAGCTCCGTGAGGAACGCGCCCATGCCCGAGAACACGCCCGAGGCGAAGAACCCCAGCGGGAACCCGAGGAACAGCATCGCCGCGTTGGGGATCGGCAGCCGGGTGTAGAGCAGCACGACGACCGCCGAGGCCGCGGCGAACCCGAAGAAGTTCCGCCGGCGCCCGAGCCGGTCCGAGAGGTGGGCGCTCACGAGGTAGCCCGCGAACGAGCCCGCGATGATGACCGCCAGGTAGCCGCCGGTGTTGAGGACCGACAACCCGCGCTCCGTCTTCAGGAACGTCGGCAGCCACGTCGTCACCGCGTAGTAGCC
>CAXTFX010000671.1:0-2196 GCA_964243185.1 uncultured Chthoniobacterales bacterium | reverse complement strand
CCCTGGTGGCGGTCCTGCTGGTCGGAGTGGCCATTTACACGTTCCTCAAGAAGGACTTTGGCGCGGTGTCGGCCCCCCGACTCGGGCCGGGCGCGCGGCTGGTCCTATCCGGGGTGGTCGGGGGCGTGATCGGCTTCTACGACGGCTTCATCGGGCCGGGGACGGGGAGTTTTCTCATCTTCAGCTTCATCGGGGGGTTCGGCTGCGACTTCCTGCTGGCCTCGGCCTCGGCGAAGGCGATCAACTGGGCGACCAACGCCGGCTCCCTGGCCGTGTTCATCCCGTCGGGCAACGTGCTCTACGGGTTGGCGTTGCCGATGGCAGCGTGCAGCGTCCTCGGCGGGTTGGCCGGCGCCCGGATGGCGATCCTGAAGGGCAGCGGGTTCGTGCGCGCGCTGTTCCTGGCCGTCGTGACGGCGGTGATCGGAAAATTCCTGTGGGATAGCTTTCGGACCCCCTAACCGACCGTGGCCGTCTCGCACGCCCACAGCGACGCGCCGAACGCGGCCGTGGCGCGACGGGCCAGTTCCCCGCCGGCGCCCGGCTCGCGCAGCACGGCCAGCGTGGTCGAGCCGGAGCCGCTCATCAGCGCGCCGGCCACCTCGGGCTGCCCGGACAGCCAGCCTTTAAGGGTCGCCAGGAAAACGTGTTTCTCGAACACGGGCCGTTCGAGGTCGTTGACCAACTCGCCCCAGGGAAAGACCTGCGCCGCGTAGGACACGCCGGGGATCTCCCGCGCGTCCCGCCAACGCCCGTAGGCCCAGGGCGTCGGCACGCCGAAGGGCGGCTTGAGCAGGAGCAGCGGCAGGCGGGCGGGGAACGAGGGCGCGGCCGTGACCCGTTCCCCGCGCCCGCGGCAGACGGCGGCGCCGCGCCCCAGGAAGAACGGCACGTCGGAGCCGAGCGCGGCGGCGAGCTCCGCCAGGGTTTCCGGGGGGAGCGGCAACCCGTGAAACTCGTTGAGCCCGAGCAGGACGCTCGCCGCGTCACTGCTGCCCCCGCCGAGGCCGGCCCCGTGGGGGACCCGCTTTTCCAGGGTCAGCCGGAGCCGCGGGGCCAAGCCGGCGCGCCCGTAGAACGCCGTCGCGGCGCGCACGGCGAGGTTGCTCCCGTCCGCCGGCAGCGTGGGATCGTCGCAACGAAACTCGACGCCGTCGCGCTCGCCCGCCCCGAGCGTCACCCGGTCCGCCAGGGCCAGCGGCACCATCAGGGTTTCCAGCTCGTGGAACCCGTCCGCGCGCCGGCCGAGCACGCGCAGGGAAAGGTTAACCTTGGCGGGAGCGGCGAGGGTGAGCATGACCGGCTTCGCCCGAATGACGAAGCCCGAAGGACGAAACCAGAAGGAAACCCGAAGCCCCGAGAGCCAATTCCTTCCGCCTCCGTCAGTCAGGCATTCGTCATTCTGGTTTCGTCATTCGGGCTTCGTCATTCCGCGTCAGCGGCCCTGCCCCTGGTAGGTTCGGAAGTCGTTCTCGATCCGCGTCCGGTTGGCCTCGAAGAACGTGATGTTTTCCGACGGGATGTAGGCGGGCATGGCCGAGTCCGGGTTGCTCTGGCGGATGAAGCTGCCCATCGTCGCCGTGACCAGGGAGAAACTCGTCAGCACGTAGTCCCGCGGCGTCGTCCCGGCCTCTTTCAACAGGGCGACGAACGCCGGGCTGCCCGATTCGATGCGCCGGATGCCCTCGGCGAGGGTCTGCCCCTTGGCGGCGCTGCCGGCGCTGTCGAACTGCGCCTTCAGCGACGGGTCGCGCTTGGCGGCCTCCGTGACCTTCTTGGTGGCCGTCTCGAACTTTTCGAGCAGACCGGGGTTCAGGCGGTAGGCGCCGAGGAGCTTCTGGTCCTCCGCCCCAAAGCTCAACCCCGTCTGGGCCACCGTCTTGCGCGCGGTGGGGGTCGCCGGGGAACCGCCCGCGGCGGGCGCCTTGGCCGGGGGCGGGGAGGCGGGCGCCTGGGCGTGCGCGAGGACGGGGGAGGCCAGGAGGGCGAGGAAGATGCGAGTGGTGGAGCGCATAAAAAGCAGGGAACAGAGCGGGAAACGCGCCAACGGTATTCGCCATTGGTCATTTGCCTACGGCTATCTCGCGGACTCGGTTGTCATCCAGACGTTCGTTCATTCGTCATTTCCGGCTAACCTCCCCCTCACCATGACGCCCACCCCCGCCCCCACCCTCCGCCGCCGGCTCATCGTCGCCC
>CAXTFX010000670.1:0-2200 GCA_964243185.1 uncultured Chthoniobacterales bacterium | reverse complement strand
GCAAGTTGGCCGAGCGCGTCAGCCGCCCCCCCGAGCTGCGCTCGACCCGCTTCTGGCCGGCCCAGGACAAGGTGTCCACCGGCGCGCTGACCGAGCCGCGCGGCCGCATCACCGTGGCCACGGCCGACACCCCGCCGCGCACGGCCGAGCTGCTCGTCGGCAAGCCGGTGGACGCCCCTCCGAACCCCGCGGCGCCCGCCCCCCCGAGCGCCGCCTCCGCCGCCGGTCCGCCCGCGGCGGAGGTGTATGCGTCCTCCCCCGGCCGGCCCGGCGTGCTCGTCGTGCCCCGGACGGTGGAGGAGTTCTTCAACCTCAAACCCGAGGACGTCCGCGACCGCCAACTCGCCCGCGTCAACCCCGACAGCGTGGACCGGGTCCGGTTCCAACCGGCGGGCGGGCCTGCGTTCACCCTCTCGCGCGTGCGGGGCAAAGCCCGGGAGTGGACCCTGCGCGAAAGGAACGCCGACGCCCCGGAGCGACCCGCGAACGGGGCGGAAGCGGAACGCCTCCTCACCCACCTGCCGGCGCAGACCGTGTCCGGCTTCGTCGCGGACACCGCGGGCGACCTCCCCAAATACGGCCTGGACCAGCCCGCGTTGCGCGTGAGCTTCCTGGCCGTGGCCAGCGAGCCCACGGCCGAGGGTGGGGCGGGGGAACGGGCGGTGGGAACGATCAGCTTCGGCAAGACCGACGGGGCGAACGTGTTCGCCCGCCTGGAGGAGGAGCCGTTCGTCGTCACCGTGCCCAAGGCCACGCTTGACACCGTGCCCGCCGAACCCCTCGCGTGGCAGTCCCCGGAAATCTTCGCCGGCAGTGGTGACAAGGTTCGCACCGTGAGCGTCTCCCGCGGCGACCAGCCCGAGATCACCCTGGAACGGGAGGGCGGGGACGCCGCCCCGTGGCGGTTCACCCGCGGCGCGGGCACCGTGGACGGCGTCCAGGCCGCGTCCGTCGCGAACACCCTGGCCCGCCTGCGGGCGGTGCGCTGGGTGGGCGCCACCCGGCCCGAGCACGGCCTGGACCGGCCCGAGGTCGCCCTGGCGTTTACCACCGCTTCCGGGCCGAACCCCTCCGGCGGGAAGGTCCTCGTCGGCGCGCGCGCCCCGGAAGGCGGCTGGTTCGCCCGCGTGGACGGCCGGGCCGGCACCTTCCTGCTGAACGCGCCGGACCACGAGACGCTCACGCGCCCGCTCGTTTCCCCCCCCGCCTCCTCGCCCCCGCCGGCCGCGGGCGTGGCGAGCCCGGCCGTCCCGCCGCCCCCCGTGCCCACGCCCTGAAAATTCCCTGGCCAAGCCGGGGTTCCCCGTTCATTTTTCCAACCTCGTTCGTCCGCTCCCTCCCGCCATGACCACCGACCACAACCCGAACCCCCTCGACCTGGCCGCCGCCCCGGTCAGCCCCGCCGACCAGACGCCCGCGCGCACGCTGCCGCCGCGCCGGCCGCTCTCCAAGCGCGCGTTGGCGCTGGCCTGGTTGGCTGCCATCGCGGTGCCCGTGCTGTTCCTGCTGACGGTGGTCGCGTTCATGATCGCGACCAATTTCAACGTCCTGGAATGGATGGAGTAACGGGAGCTTCCCCCCCCGCGGACCGGCGCCGCGCCGTGTAGAGGGAAACCACCCCGGCCGTCAGCGGTTCGGCCGTCGCCGCCTCGAACCCGCACCGCTCCAGCAGTTCCCGCATGGCCGCGCCGCGCGGGAAGCCCTCGATGGATTCGCCGAGGTATTCGTAGGCCGCCCGCTCCCCGCTCACCAGCGCCGCCAGCCGGGGTAGGACCCGGTGCAGGTAGGCCCGGTAGCCCGCCCGGAGCCAGGGCCGCTCGGGCAGGGAGAAGTCCAGCACGAGCACGCGCCCGGTGTCCGGGCGCAGGACGCGGGCCATCTCCCGCAACGCCCCCGGCCACGAGGCCATGTTACGCAGGCCGAAGGCGACCGTCACCACGTCAAAACTCGCGTCCGCGAACGGGAGCCGCAGCCCGTCGGCCGCCACCAGCGCGTCGGCCCCCCGGCCGGCCGCCCCCCGGCGGAGCAACGCCTCGCAGAAGTCCGCCCCGACGATCCGGGTGCCCTCCGAACCGCCGCGCCGCAAGGCCGCCGCCAGCGCCCCGCTGCCCGTGGCGAGATCGAGCACCCGCCCCGGTGCCCAGGCGAGCCCGCGCCCGACGGGTGAGCGGATCGGCGCGGAATACGCCACGAGCCGCCC
>CAXTFX010000669.1:0-2203 GCA_964243185.1 uncultured Chthoniobacterales bacterium | reverse complement strand
GCTGGTGGCCTTCAAACTGGGCATGTGTCGAGCGCCCTGGCCGGGGGAGTAGGGGTTCGTGCCGGGCGTCCTCCGGGCACACCGGAGAAGGAGTCGCTCAAGGAGCTCCCGTTTTTGCTGCCGCGGGCAAGGCCGCACCACGACTTTGCGGGACCGCACGTTTAGGGGTTGATTTTTCGAGGTTAACTAACCCATTCTTCCATGCGTCCGCTCGTTCGGCTCACGGTGATGGTCCTGTTTTTTGGGGCGCATTCCGCCCTGCGCGCCTTGGGTCCGCTCACCCCGGCGCTCACCTCTGAGACCCAGGCCGCGCTGCTCCAGCGGCTCACCGACGCCGGGTTCCCCGCAGTCGCCCAGAACAGCGTGGTGCTCGCCCTCACCGCCGCGCTTGGACTGGAGCCGGCCACGCGAGAGTTTTCTTACGACGAGCCCTACCCGCAATTGCCGAAGGCCCGGGCGGAGTCCGTCAAGCTGACCGGCTCCTGCGCACGGGCCAAGGTCACGGCGTGGTTTGCCGCCCCCGCCGACGGCCGGCCGAAGATCGCGGTGGAGGGCACCTACTGCCTGCAAGGCGCGGCGCGCTGGCGCTCGACCTCCCAGGTGGTCCGTGTTCTGTCGCCCTGAAGTCAGCCGATAAGACGCTTCGCTTCGGACGATCAAAGGTCCTTCGGCGGCTGGTAGTTTGGCGATGGCACGCCAGGGGGCAACCCGTGGACGTCCCGCCCGGGCGAGCCTTGCCCTTCCGCGTGGGGCGCCGTTACCACGTCCGCTTGGACTTCCAGGCATTGCGCGACGTGTTCAAGGCGGGCGAGATCCTCGTTTACCCCTTGGCGCCGTTGGCGCGTGCTAATCGGCACCGGGGCGCAGCCCACGAGGTTGCCCGGGCCTGCCGCTCGTGCCACGAAGGGGGCGCTGACACCGCCGGCGCCCAATGACGCCAACGATGCTCCCACCGCCCCTGCCTCCTCCCGCCTCAATAACCGCCCTGCTGCCGGCCACCTTGCCGCTAACCTTCCAACCACGCCGCGGCCGGCTGCTGCGCAACGCCCTTGTCGTGTTGCTGCCCCTTGCCCTCCTGTCCTTCTGGCTGGTCGGGCGGAGCGGGAGTCTGCCGCGCCTGCTCTGGGCGGGCCGCGGCGTCTTCTTTGTGCCCTTGACCCTCGCCATCGTCTGGAGCGCGCTCGCCGACCGGCTCTTCCTGGAACTGACGGAGGCGGGCTTGGCCATCGGCGACCTCGCCGGGGTGCGCCGGTTTGCCTGGGCGGACGTGGAAGCCTTCGGCTCGGGCCAGTAAGCTCCAACGCCGAGCTGCTCTGGCGCTCTCGGTCCGGTCGGGCGCCGGTGGCCGGGGCGGTCGCCGGCTTCCTGGCCAACCCGAACCGGGTCAGCGTCGCGGGCTGGGACGGCTCGCACGTCCTCAACCTCCTGCCCGTGGACCCGCCCGCGCTGGCCGCCCGGATGCAGACGCCGGCCGAGCAACACGGGCCGGGGCCGTCGTCGGCGCCCACCCGACGGGCGGATAAGAGCGGCAAAAAGGGGGGGTTGAACAGGAAACGCCGGGACAAAGCACGTTTAGACCCGGGATGGGCTAAAAGGTGGCTTGAAGACGATCTCCGTGGGTGCCTCGGCCCACCAGCTCGTGCGCCTCGGCGCTTTCGGCTCCTTCCTCCTGCGGGAAGCCGACGGCACCCTGACCGCCATTGACACCGGCCTGCCCGGCAGCGCCCCCGGCATCCTCGCCGCCGCCCACCGACTCGGCCCCCCCCGTGGGTCGCATCCGTGCGGACCCACGCCCACCAGGACCATGCGGGCAGCCTCGACGCGCTGGCGGCTGCCCGGGGCGGGGCTGGCGGCGTCCAGGTCGCCGTCGGTCGGCGGGAAGCCCGGTTGCTGGCGGGCGATTTCTCGCTCGACGCCGCCGAGCCGCAGACCAAAGCGCGCGGCGGCTTCCGGCGCTGCGCCACACCGCCCACGGTGCTGCCGGAAGATGGCCAACAGGTTCCCGGCTCCGCGTCGCGCGCCGTGGCCTGCCCTGGCCACGCGCCCGGCCACCTCGGTTTTCTCGATGAGCGCTCTCGTCCCCGGAGCCACCGGGGGCACGATAATGTCATCCACTGACACAACGGGGCTTCGGTAAAGAAGTTCATTGGGTCGTGCCTGCTCTTGGGGTGCAAAAGCATCCACGGGGAGGACCAGCCGCAAA
>CAXTFX010000668.1:0-2204 GCA_964243185.1 uncultured Chthoniobacterales bacterium | reverse complement strand
TCCTGTCCTGATGCCACGCGTTTCCGCGCCGCCTGTCTACGATGGGCCAATGATCGTCCCCATGCCGCGCGAGGCCACCCCTCCACCCGCGCCGACCGTCGCCGAAAATCTAAACCCGGATTTACAGACGCCATCGCGGGACGATCACCGTGTTATCAGCGACGAGCTTGCCGTCCCCATCTCCAAAGCACGCGCAAAGATCGACCTCGCACGCGAACTCGGAGATAAAGCCTTGCTGGCGGAAGGCGAGGCCGAACTAAGGGCCGCCGAGGATGAATACGCCTCTCGGACCGGCGATTATAGCCAACTCACAAATTACACCAGCGCGCAGGACAAAATTGCCGCTGGCACGCACGAATGGGTTTCCGGTCATGGCTTGCGGCGCGTGAAGTCAGCCGAGAAGGCACCCTCCCCCCAAGCCCCGGAGACGTTGACGCAACGCGCCCCCGTCCCACCCATCTACGCCGAGGGCAGCACGCCAGAGGAGCGGGCCAGCGCCTTCCTGGACGTGGACGGCGAGGCGATGCCCAGCGCGGTTCACTTCGCCCCGGACGAGGCAGTCCCGCACGAATTGGACGGCTCCCCGAGCGTGCGACTGCCAGACGGCAGCCGTGTGGTTTTCGATCCAGAAATTCATCAGCCTGCCGACTTCGACACCGAAGCCGGGAAGGCCACGCCCGACGAGCATTTCCTAGCGGAGAAGGAAAACCCCGCCGACACGGACGCGGCTGCCGAGGACTTGGCCCGCCAGAAATACGAAACCGGGTTGCGGGACGAAGCGCACGCGGGCGTCGAGGACGCGGGCGGGGTGGAACTGCTCAAGGCCGTGCGGGACGCCGGGGGGCTGCCGACCGACGACCCGACCTACCGGGGCGAGTTGCACACCATCCGCGAGAACAGCGCCCCCGTGGGCCAAGCGGGCAGAGCCGGGACGTTTAATCTGTTTCGCAAGTCGGCTCCCACGCTCGATGACCTGACCAGCCGTTTGCGTGACCAGGGCTTTGCCGTGGAGACACCCGATGACCTCTTTGACCTCCTGCACCGTCGTCTGACCACCCAGCGCCCGGAATATGCCTTTGGAGCACGCGCCGAGGCCCAGAGCGGCATGGCAGGCAGCGAGACCTACTTTCGTCGCCAGCGCGCCACGCCGCCACGTACCCCGGAGGAACTGCGTCCCCAGCAGGAGCGGTGGTTTGATGCGTTGCAGCGGCTCTCGCCTAACACCGCGTTGCGCTTGGAGGTGGTCCGCCAGGATGCCCTCGAAAGTCTGTGGCCAGACGGTGCACCCCGCACGGAGGACGGCGGCATCCCCCATGCAGCCAATCTAGATGGCACCATCTATCTTTCGGCGGATGCGTTGCGGGACAACTCGCCTCGGATTTCGCGTATTAACCTCTTGCATGAACTTGCTCACTCATTCGAGGGTTCTTTACCGCTTGCCGACAGGCAAGCTCTCCGCGCTCAGTGGAAAGAGGAGATGGCCACGAAGCGGAGTCCATTGCATGACGCGGACGGGAATTTACATCCCGAGGTTGACCCCCGTGTGACCACTAGCTTTCCAGAATTCCTGGCAGAGCGAGTAGCGTTCGAGAATGAGTCGCATTTTGCTAGGCAGATCGACCCGGCGATGCAGCAAAGCCCGATTGCACGGTTCGCTGCCCGGTTGCGCGCGTTGGTCATGCGTACCTGGCAGGCGGTTCGCCCCGACATGGCTCCGAGCGAGCTTTCGGCCCGGTTCCGTGATTGGTTGACCAAGGGTGGGAAGGTGGAGCAGGCGGCGATGGATGCCATGACGCCCGGCGGCGAGCCTGACGCCCAATTTGCGCAGCGGCAGACCCTGGAGGAGCAGGGTTATCGTCCCGCCACGCCGGAGGAGCGCAAAAGTCTCGGCATCCCGCCTGCCTGGACGGATGTGCACGTTGCCACAGATCCCAACGCCCGCCGCGTGGCCGTGGGCAAGGATGGCAAGGGGCGGACGCAATCACGGTACAGCACCGCTCACACGGCGCAGGCGCACGCCCAGAAATTTGCCCGCTTGCAGCAGTTCGATGCGGAATTGCCGTCCATCCTGAACCGGATCAAAGAGAGCATCGCATCGGGCAAAGGACGGGAGGAGGCAACGGTTTTGCGTCTGATCCAGCGCATGGGTTTCCGCAACGGCGGAGACGACGAAACCGGCGGCAAGGTCAAAGCCTACGGCGCGT
>CAXTFX010000667.1:0-2220 GCA_964243185.1 uncultured Chthoniobacterales bacterium | reverse complement strand
GGCTCTTGGCCACCTGGTCCATCTTGCCCAGGCACTTCTTCTGGAACTCGGCGTCACCTACCGCCAGCACCTCGTCCACGATGAGGATCTCGGGCTCTAAGTGGGCCGCGACGGCGAAGGCCAGCCGCACATACATCCCAGACGAATAGCGCTTGACCGGCGTGTCCAGGAAGCGCTCCACCTCGGCAAAGGCCACGATCTCCTCGAACTTCGCTTTGATCTCCGCTCGCGCCATGCCCAGGATCGAGCCGTTGAGAAAGATGTTCTCCCGGCCGGTCAACTCGGTATGGAAGCCGGTGCCAACTTCCAGCAGGGAGGCCACCCGGCCGCGGAGCGTTACCCGGCCTTCGGTCGGCTCGGTGATGCGCGAGAGAATCTTGAGCAGCGTGGACTTGCCCGCCCCGTTGCGCCCGATGATACCAACGACCTCCCCGGGGCGGATGGCGAAACTCATCCCCCGCAACGCCCAGAACTCGCTCGCGTGACCGTTGGCGCCGTGGCCGTTGCGACCGAGCCGCAGGGCGCCGCGGGCCGTTTCGGTCAGGCTCTCGCGGATGGTCCGGTAGCGGGCGGCGCGTTCCACGGCTTCCCGCCCGCCCAGGCCGCCGCCGAGGGCGTAGCGTTTGCCGAGGTTTTCGACCTGGATGATCGGCTCCGTCACGTCACGAGAAGATTTTCCCCTCAGATCACGTCGGCAAACGTGCGCTCCGTGCGCCGGAAGAACCACACCCCGCCGGCGAGCAGCAGGGCGGACACGGCGACGGAGATGGCGAGGCTGCGCGTGGGGAACGGGGTGGCGTTGCCCCCGATGGCCCAGCGGAAGCCGTCAATGACGCCGACCATCGGGTTGATGGAGTAGAACCAGCGCCACTGCATCGGCACGATCCGGCTGGAAAAGCCCACGGGCGTCAGGTAGAGCCCGAACTGGGTGATGAACGGGATGACGAAGCGGAAGTCCCGGTATTTGACGTTCAACGCCGCCAGCCACAGGCAGCCGCCCATCGCGGCGACCATTGCCAGGAGGGTGAACAGCGGCAGCGTCAGGATCGGCCAGCCGGGCCAGACCTGGTAAACGACCATCAGGATGCCGAGCAGCCCGAGGGAGATGGCGAAATCTACGAACGAGACGATCACCGCGGAGGCCGGCACGATCAGCCGGGGAAAATAGACCTTCGAGATCAGGTTCGAGTTGGCGACGAGCGAGTTGCTGCCCTCCGAGAGCGACGTGGCGAAGAGCTGCCACGGCAGCAGGGCGGCAAAAACCATCACGGGATAGGCGATGTTGCCCTCCACGGGCAGCTTGGCCACCTTGCCGAAGGCGAAGGTGAGCACCAGCATCGTCAGGAATGGCCGCAGCACGGCCCAGATGACCCCGATGGCGGTCTGCTTGTAGCGCACGAGCACGTCCCGCCACGCCAGGAAGTAGAACAACTCCCGGTAGCGCAGGAGGTCGCGCCAGTATTGGCGCTCGGCGCGGCCGGCTTCGATGATGAGTTCTTGGGGGGCGACGGCGGCGGTCATGGGAAACATAGGCCCGCGGAACACGCGGAAAGACGCGGAAGATTCAGAGGGGCAGAAGATAAGCGGGAAATGTTTCCTGCCTAAAATCTTCTCCGCTTTTTTCCGCGTCTTTCCGCGTGTTCCGCGGGCCTTTTCTCTCCGGTTTGTCGGCTCAAGCGCGGTTTTCCAGGAACCAGCGGTAGGCGCCCGCGATGCCCTCGCGCAACGGGATGCGCGCCCGCCAGCCCAGGGCCTGGATGCGGGTGACGTCGAGCAGCTTGCGCGGGGTGCCGTCGGGCTTGGAGGCGTCCCAGACCAGTTCGCCGGGGAACCCGACGGTCTCGCGCACCATTTCGGCCAGCTCGCGGATGGTCACGTCCTCGCCGACGCCGACGTTGATGATCTGCTCGGAATCGTAGCGGTCCAGCAGGACGAGGCAGGCTTCGGCGAGGTCGTCCGCGTGGAGGAACTCACGCCGGGGGGTGCCGCTGCCCCAGACGGTGACGGTGGGGTCGCCGTTCTTCTTGGCCAGGTGGAAGCGGTGGATCAGGCCGGGCAGGACGTGGGAGTTCTGGAGGTCGAAGTTGTCTTGCGGCCCGTAGAGGTTCGTCGGCATGGCGGCGATGTAGTGCGCGCCGTATTGCTGACGGTAAGCCTGGCAGAGCTTGACGCCGGCGATCTTGGCCAGGGCGTAGGCGTCGTTGGTCGGCTCCAGCGGGC
>CAXTFX010000666.1:0-2222 GCA_964243185.1 uncultured Chthoniobacterales bacterium | reverse complement strand
TTCCAGCGTTCGGTTCATCCGCGCCAGCGACAGTGCCACGCCCCCGCGCATCGGCACCGCCCCGCCGACGTAGCCGTAGCCCGCCCCGCGCGCGGTGACGGGCACCGTGTGCTCCGAGCAGAAGCGCAGGAGCCGGGAAACGTCCGCCGTCGAGCGCGCGAAGACCACGGCCTCCGGCGCGCGGGCGGCGAACCACTTGTCCCCGGCGTGCGCCGCGAGCGTCGCCGGGTCGTCGGCGATGGTGTCGGCATCGGTGTCGAGCCGGCGGCGGAGGGTCTCGGCGAGGGTCACAATTCAGGGTTACATCCCCATGATCTGATACCCGCCGTCCACGTAGATCACCTGCCCGGTGATGGACGCCGCGCCGTCGCTGACCAGGAACACGCCGGTCTGGCCGAGTTCCTCCCCCGTGCAGGAGCGGTGCAGCGGGGCGCGTTCCTGGTAAACCTTGAGCATCTGCGTGAAGCCGCCGATGCCGCGGGCCGCCAGGGTGTTCATCGGGCCGGCGGAGATGCAGTTCACGCGGATGTTCTTCGTGCCCAGGTCAAAGGCGAGGTAGCGGGTGGAGGCTTCCAGCGCGGCTTTGGCGACGCCCATCACGTTGTAGTGCGGGACGACCTTTTCCGCCCCGTAGTAGGACATGGCCACGATGGAGCCGCCGGCGGTCATCAGCGGCGCCGCTTCCCGGGCCAGGGCCACGAGCGAATACGCGGAAACGTCGTGCGCCACCCGGAACGCCTCCCGGCTGGTGGACAGAAAATCGGCTTCGAGGGCCTCCTTCGGCGCGAACGCGATGGCGTGCAGCATCATGTCCACACGGTCCGTGTGCTGCCGCGCGCCCTGGAAAAACGCGGCGATCTCCTCGTCCTTGGAAACGTCGCAGGGGAAGAACGGCACGTCCTGGTCCAGGTCGCCCGTGAGTTCCTCGACGTAGCCCTTCACGCGCTCGCCCTGGTAGGAGAAGATCAGCTTTGCGCCCGCCGCGTGCCAGGCTTTCGCGATGGACCAGGCGATGGAGCGTTTGTTGGCGACGCCGAAGACGAGGCCGGTCTTGCCGGCGAGGGTTTGGGGAACGGTGGACATAAAGTGGGAAGGCGGAAGTGGGAAGGCGGAAGTGACGGAAGCAGCCATCCTCTGCCCAGTGCGTTCATCCTTCAACCGCCATCCTTTTCACCACCCGCTCCCGGCTTTTCTCCGCTTCCCACTTCCGCGTTCCCACTTCCCACTTTGTCCGCCCCCGTCGGACAGCGCGCTTGCAACTCGCAGCCGCCGCAGTCTGGCTTCCTGGCCATGCACCGGGCGCGGCCGTGTGCGATCAGCCAGTGGGCGAACTTGGTCCGTTGCTCGCGCGGGACCAGCGGCATCAGGTCGGCCTCGACCTTGACCGGGTCGTCGTGGACCGTCAGCCCCAGCCGGCGCGCGAGCCGGCCGACGTGCGTGTCCACGACGATGCCCTCGTCCAAGCCATAGGCGTTGCCCAGGATCACGTTGGCCGTCTTGCGCCCGACGCCGGGCAGGGCCGTCAGCTCCGCCAGGGTGCGCGGCACCTCCCCGCCGTGGCGCGCGACCAACGCGACCGCCGTGCCCCGGATGGCGCGGGCCTTCTGGCGGCAGAAGGGGATGGCGCGGACGAGGGTCTCCAACTGCTCCGGGGGTGCGTCAGCGTAGTCCGCCGCGGTGCGGTAGCGGGCGAAGAGCGCCGGGGTGATGGCATTGACCCGGGTGTCCGGGCATTGCGCGGCCAGGATCGTGGCGACGAGGAGTTCCAACGGCGAGGAGAAGTCCAGCCCGCACCGGGCGTCCGGGTAGAGCGCGGGCAAGGCCTCGACGAGCCAGGCAGCGCGCTCGGCGGGGCTGAACGCTGCGGGGACGGCGGGACGGACGCGGGATTCCGGCATGGGCGACGGCGGTCGGGAAAGGGATGTTCGCAATGTGCGGGCGCGCCGAAAATTTTCCTTTCCCATTTGTAAACCCCTTCGTTAGCATCGTCAGCCACCCGCGATGCCGGCGCCCGCCCCCATCCCTGGCTCTGGTTTGACGTCCCCGGCGGGGCGTCGCAAACGGCTTGTCCGCATGGCCTCGGCGGGGCGGCTCGGGGCGGCGGGCGCGGCCCTCGGCGGGCTGGCGCTGCTCGTCTGGCCGCTGGTCACGCTCCACCCGCAGGCCCCCGCCCGGCCCGCCGCGCCGCCCGCCATCCCGCCGCCGACCACGCTGGGCGAGGA
>CAXTFX010000665.1:0-2235 GCA_964243185.1 uncultured Chthoniobacterales bacterium | reverse complement strand
GGCCGCGGCACCCGCCGCCCCGACGCCGCCCGCCGGCAAGCCGCTCGCGGAGGTCCCCGCCGAGGTGCGGGAAAAGTTCGAGACGGCCCAGGGGCTCTACACGCGCCGGGATTGCTCTGGCGCCCTCCGGCTGCTGGAGGAGATCGAGGCCGTCCAGCCCAACGTCGCGGAAGTGCGTAACCTGCGCGCCCTGGTCCACTACGAGCTCGCTTACCGCCAATACATCCAGCAGGACTACCCCGGGGCCCTGCGCGAACTGGACCAGGCCGACGAGGCCCAGACCGTCGCCGACACCGCCAACCTCCGCGGGCTCGTCCACGCCCGGCAGCGGCAATACGACCGCGCCGAGACCGCCTTCCGCCGGGCGGTCGCGGCCGACCCGACCCTGTGGGCCGCCAAGTTCAACCTCGCCGACCTGCCCTTCGGCTACCGCAACTACACCGAGGCCCGCCAACGCTTCGAGGCCCTGACCGCCGAGACCGACCGCGCCACCCAGCCGCGGCAGGCGGAACTCACGGAGTTCAAAGTTTTTCTCACCCTCCTGCTGGAAGGGCGGGAGAGCGCCGCCCGCTCCTTCCAGAACCGCTTCAAGCCCGACAGCGCCACCCCCGCCTGGTATTACGCCAAGGCCGCCCTCGACTTTCACGCCGGCCGGTTTGAGGGGGCCACGGAGTCCATCAGGGAAGCCCGCAAGAAATATCCCCCCCAGTTGGAGGCGATCTTCGCGGAATCTTTTTACCGCGTCGGCTGGTTGACGGACGGGTTGGTCGCCCCCGGCGCCGGCACCGCCGAGGCCGCGGCTACCCCCGCCCCGACCCCGGTGGCGGTCGCCGCCGCGTCCTCTATCCCCGAAGCCGCGGCCAGCCCGTCGCCCCCCCCGCCGGAGCCCCCGCCCTCCGTGGCGGTCGCCACCGCGTCCCCGACCCCCACCCCGGAGCCCTCCGCCGCGCCGACCCCGGTGGCCCCGGTTGAAACCACCGTCGCCGCGAGTCCGGTTTCCTCCGAACCCCCGCCCGCGGTGGCCGTTGCCAGCCCGGCTGCCACCGTGGATTCGCCGGTCCCGGCCCCCTCCCCGACCCCGGCCGCCGCGGCGTCCCCCCCGGCGCCGTTCACCCCGGCCGGGCGTTCACCCGCGGATCGTTTCGTGCGCCGCGTGCTCCCGTGGTTGGTCCTCGCCTACCTCCTTGCCCCCTGGCTCTACGTCGCCCGGATGATCCTGACCCGACGCGGGCGCCGGCGGCGGGCGCGGCGGGTGATCCCGCTCCCGCGTTACCCCGCGGCAGACAAGGTCTTGGAAAGCGAAAAAGTTTAGCTTGCGTCCAGAGGTCTCTTCGGGGACAAACGGGTTCGGCTTAACTTCCCCCTGGCCGGTTTCCTTCATGAGCTTTCTCGACCAGTTCAGCATATGGGAGGTTCTTGTCGGTTTAGTTTTGATCCTGGTCGTCAACACCGTGGTCTTCAAGCTGCTGGTGGATTGGAACCAGGCTCAACCTGAGGATGACGGCGAGTCCCTCATCACCCCGTCCGGCTCGGCTCCACTCTCCGGGAGCGAGTTGGAAACCTCCCCCTCCTTCGCCACCGCCTCCGTGCCCCTGCCAAACCGCCCCCGCCGCCGCAAGCACCTCCAGCCCGCGGCAACCTCCCCGCAGCCTGCCCCCAGCCTGGGAACCGGGACGGGGTCCGTTTCTTCCCGCGACCTTCAACCGCTCCCGGACACCGTTCCCCTCCCCGTCGCGCCCCCTCCGGCCGAGCCGGTCGCCAACGTCAACCCCGCCGCCGTCGCCGCCGAGCCCGCCCCGCGGGAAACCGCGGCCGAGAAGCCGCTCCCGGTCATTGCTTTCACCCCCGAGCCGGTCCCGGAGCCGCACGTCGAGCCCCTCCCAGCCGAGGCCGCCACGGTTCTCTTGTCCTCCGCGGCCGTCCGGGAGGAAAAGCCTGCGGCGGAGGAGTCCGCCTCCCTCCCGGCTCCCGTCGCCCCGGAAACCCCCGCGCCGGCCGCGGAGCTGCCCGTTCCCGCCCCGGCCGATCCCGTGCTTGATTTCCCCTTCGCTCCACCCGCCTTGAAAATCACCCCCGAACTTCCCACCCCCGAGCCGCCGGCGCAGGCGGAACCCGCGGCCTTGGTTCCGCCTGCGCCCACGCGGGTGGAGGATGTCATCCCGAGTTCGGACCTGATGTTGGATCCCGGACCCCCCCGCCCCCACCCAAGCGCCCGTCTGCCTCCCGCCCCCCCCC
>CAXTFX010000664.1:0-2238 GCA_964243185.1 uncultured Chthoniobacterales bacterium | reverse complement strand
AGGAAGAGGTGGCCCAACCACCCAAGGCCAAGGAAAAGAAGCCGCGGCCGGTCACGTACAGGATTTATCCCAGCGACCGACCCCGGCTGGACGCATTTCGCACCGAGCCCGAGCAAAGCCAGGCCGACAACCTAGCGAGCGTGCTCGACCTCCTGGAAAATGCCAGCGCGGCCATCCAGGCCCAAGACCAAGTGCAGGCCCAGCTCCAGGCGGCAGAGGAACAAGCCCAGCAACACGCCCAGGAACGCGACCAGGCCCGCCAGGAGGCCCAGCAGCAAGCGGAAAGGCTCCAGGGGCAGGAAGGCGAGCTGCAAAGGTTGCAGGGGGCGTTGGAACAAGCCCAGGCCCAAGCCAAGAAGAATCAGGCAGAAACAGGGGGGGGCTCTACCGTCGCGCTGGCAGTGGTTGCCAGGGAGTTGCTCGGCCTCGCTACCGGGGAAGGCTGCCCACCCCAGCTCCAGGGAAGGCTGATCAGCCTGGCCACCCAGGCGTTGGGCAACGTCACGCCCGCCGCACCAGTCACCAGTAGCCAGGGAAAACATCAGGATGGGGCGGGAAGGACGGGCGCAACCAGGAAAGCCGGTGGGAGCACGCGCTTGGGGGAGGAAAGGTTCTTCGGACCGCTCTTTGCCGGCGGGGGTAACGGCGAGAAAACGGGGCCGGAGTTAGTGTCAAACGAGACAGACGCTCGCGGCACAGCGGGCCAGGATCCCTCGGACAAAGCGGCAGGCGCCACCGCGCAGGCACCGGTGGAGCCGGGCGGGCCCGTGCCAGCGCAAGGGACCAGAGAAGAACCGGTGAACAAGCCGGGGGTTGCTCCCAGGGCGTTCACCCGCCGCGGCGGTGCCGCCGAGAAGCTGGAGAAGGCGCTCCAGGCCGTCGTGGCTCACAACGAGGCGCAGACCAGCCGGGAAAGGAAGTGGGCCGTGACGGAGAGTTCGTTGGCGAGGTTGACGGGGTGCTTCCGGCCGGCCGTGCGGGCGTTCTTCGATGCGCGGGCCGAGCAGATCGAGCAACATAACCACCAGCACCACCTCACCCCAGGATACAACGCGGCAAGGGGGAAGAAAGGGGAAAGGATCGAGGAGGAAGTCGGGTGGAGAAGAGGCGGGGAGGCAGTGGATGCCTCGATGGAGGCGGCAGATGGGGCGGTGGGGAGCGAAGGTGAGAGCCGCGAGACGGCAGCACAGACAAGTAGAGAGCCCAAATGATCGTAGCGGTTTGGTGCAAGACAGATTGAAGCCAATTGTCTTGACCGTGCCCGTGCCGGGTTAGAACGGCCGCCCGGCAGATCCTAATCATCTACAGCCGATGCCTCATCAAAACTCCGCCTGACAGAGTAACAAATGTCGGCGCGCAGGACTTCTTCCATTGACCGGAAGTCCGCTTCGAGGCCGCTCGACAGAGAGTTTTTCAGCTTAGACAAACTCTGCGCCACGGCGAGCCTCATGGCTCGCTCACTGGAGACGATCGCGAGACGCAACGAGTGCAGCAGGAGCTGCCTCTCGTTTTCAGACAATTCCAAATCTTGCATGGCAGCCAGGGCGTAGATCGCCCGCGCGCAGATCTCGGCGTCGCCGTCGCGCGTTCCCATCAACAGCGCAGTGAGCAGCGAACGGGACGCCGTACGGAGTTCCTGCGCAGCGGCGAACCCAGCCCGACGGGTTTCGACATCCCCGGCGATCAAGGCCGCCTCGATTGTCTTGTGGAAGTGCGTCACGGTCCCGGCGTGCGCGCTTTCAATCTTCGCCAGCGCTTCGAGGGCCGAACGCCGTACCCTCGCGGGTGTACCCCTCTGGTAGCGGAACGGGTTGAGGGGGTGAGTCGCGGCGGCAGAAGGTTGTACGACCGTCGGCTCCTGGATGGGCACCGCGCCAGCGAGCGGAGTGACGGCCTCGACGACGCGCGACCTCAGCGTGGGAGCGTAACAGTCGGCCAAGTCGCCGAGACAATCGAGGAGGAGCTCCTTGTTGTGCAGGAAGTTCTCGGGTTCTTCGATCATCGCAAGCATCGCCTCCGCAAATTGTTCCAGGAGGAACGGATCAAAAGAACGGCGCAGCCGGATGATGGCCCCGTAGGCGAGGCCGCTCGACTCGTGGACGACGATCTTGTGGTCGCCGCGCGGCACGGCGTGGTGCCCGAACATCCCCGGGATCGGCACGACCTCCGCGTCCGCCGGGAGACGCTCGACCTGGCGGTGGGTGTGCCGCGTCCATTCCTGAATGAACGGATCTAGAA
>CAXTFX010000663.1:0-2244 GCA_964243185.1 uncultured Chthoniobacterales bacterium | reverse complement strand
GCCGGCGCCAGCACCTTGATCCCGGAATAGGCCGCCAGCCCCAGGGCGTAGAACTGCAGGGCCCCCGCCGTCTCCGCGGTGGCGCGGGCGTCAAACCGGCCGTGCTCGAAGAGCAGGGAAATGATGGGTCCCCCCAGGCACCACAAGCCGATGGCCGAGGGCACGGTCAGGAAGAACGCCAGCCGCAACGCCCTGGCCAGCGTTTCGCGGAACCCCGCGGCGTCGCCGACGGCCGCGCTCCGGCTCACCAGCGGCAGGGTGACGGTGGCGATGGCCACGCCGAAGACGCCGAGGGGCAACTGCATCAGGCGGAAGGCGTTGTTGAGCCACGTCACCGCCCCGTCGCCCTGGTGCGAGGCGAAGGAGGCGTTGACCATGACGTTGATCTGCACCGCGCTGGCCGCGATCACCGCCGGCCCCATCAACCGGCCGATGGCGCGCACGCCGGGGTCCCGCCACGCGAAGTCCGGCCGGTAGCGGTAGCCGACGCGCCGCAGCGAGGGAAACTGCCCGACGAGCTGGAGGAAGCCGCCGATGAGCGTGCCGATGGCCAATCCAAACAGCGACTTTGCCCCAAAGTGCGGGTCAAAGTAATAGCCCAACCCGGCCCCGCCGACGATGGAACCGAGGTTGAAAAAGCTGGACGCCAGCGCGGGTGCGCCGAAGACGTGCCGGGCGTTGAGCATCCCCATGACGAGGGCTGCCAGGGATACCAACAGGATGAACGGATACATGATCCGCGTGAGCTGGACCGTCAACTCGAACTTGCCGGGCACCGCGTGAAAACCGCCGCCCAGCAGTTCGATCAACTGGGGCGAGAGCACGACGCCCAGCAGCGTCAGCGCGCTCATGCCGACCATCGTCAGCGTGGCGACTTTGTTCGCCAAAGTCCACGCCGACTGGTCGCCTTCGAGCTGGATCTTCTTGGAAAACGTCGTGACGAACGCCGTGGAAAGCGCCCCCTCCGCGAAGAGGTCCCGCAGAAGGTTCGGCGCGCGGAAGGCGGTGAGAAAGGCGTCCGTCCCCGCGCCGGCCCCGAACAGGGCGGCGAAGATCTGGTCCCGCGCCAGCCCGAGGACGCGCGAGCACATCACCGCCAGGCTGACCACGCCGGCCGCGCGCGTGCTGCTGACCGGGGCGTTGCTCCCGCCGCCCCCCGGCGCCGGCGAGGGCGGCACGGCGGCGGCGGGCGGATCGGGGGGGAGCGCGGTGGGGCGGAGGGCGGGCACGGACACAGGGCGGACCGTAGCCGGCAGACCGGCGGGCGCAATGCGGGGCCGTCGTCCTCCGCCACCGAGCCGGGCCGAGGGACTCCGCGCCTTGGCGTGCTGGCGGCGGCAGCGGGGCGTGCCCTTTCAGCGGGTCGCGGCGGCCGTGGCGGCAGGCGTGACGCTTGACGCCCGCTCCCCCGGCCCGATGAACACGTCCACCTGCTGACCCACGAAGAGCGGCGGCGAGCCGGCCGGGGGCGTCTCGACCCGGTAGATGGCCTGAAGGACGCGCGTGTCGGTGCGCTCGGTCGAGGCCCCCGTCAAGCTGCTCTTGGGCAGCACGTAAGGCTCGAAGCGCACGAAGGCCAGCCCCAGGCGCCGGTTGGCGTCGCCCCGCGGGCTGGCGGCGGCGGGCGCCTCCGCGCGCACCCGGCCGGCGTCCTGCTCGTCCACGTCCACGCGGACGTGCAGGGGGTCAACGTTGCCCAGGAGCATCAGCGGCTTGCCCAACGGGCCGCTGGGGGCGAACTGGCCGGGGCGCACGTCGCTCTGGAGCACGGTGGCGGCGACGGGGGCGCGGACGGTGAGCCGCTCCAGGTTGACCTCCGTCTGTCGGACCTGCGCTTGGGCCAGGGTGACGGCCGCGCGCGCTTCGCCCAGCCGGGCGCGGGCGGCGTCGGCGGCGATGGTCTTGCGGCGATTCTCCTCCCCGGAGATCACCCGCTCGCGGTCCAACCGGGCGGCGTTGGCCCGCAGCAGCTCCGCGTCGGCCAGGTCCGCCGCGGCGGCGGGGACGTGGGCGCGGGCGGCCTCCAGGGCGGCGCGGCGCACCCCGAGCTCGGCCTGCAAATCCCGGTCGTCCAGGCGGAAGAGAGGCTGACCGACCTCGACGCGCTCGCCGGCCCGGACCTCCACGGCCGTCACCCAGCCGGGCACGGGCACGGAGAGGGGGATGTTTTCCGTGTTGGCTTCCAACAGCCCCACGCCGGCGACGGCCGCGGCGTTCTTCGCTCCGCCGGGGGTGCCGGCGGCG
>CAXTFX010000662.1:0-2247 GCA_964243185.1 uncultured Chthoniobacterales bacterium | reverse complement strand
CGCTGGCCCAACTGCTCGCGGCCCGGCGCGGGATCATCGTCGCCGGGATGCACGGCAAGACGACCACCTCCGCGATGGCCGCCCACGTGTTGCGCGAGGCCGGGCTGCGGCCCGGTCACTACGTGGGCGCGGAGATCCCCGTGCTCGGCACCAACGCCCACTGGGAGCCGACCGACCCGGCGGGCTGGTTTGTGGCCGAGGGCGACGAGAGCGACGGCACCCTGTCGCTTTACGCCCCGGAGCACGCCATTTTACTGAACATTGAGGAGGAACACCTGGATTTTTACGCCGACCTTGCCGCCATCAAGGCGGTTTACCGGAAATTGCTCCAACAAACCCGCGGGACGGTCTTTTATTGTCGAGACGACCCGCACGCCGCCCGGCTCGGCGCCGGGCACGCGGGGCGAACCGTCTCCTACGGCGCCGACCCGGCGTCGGACTACCGGTTCGGGGCGCTTTCCGACGCGGACTTCAGCTCCCGCTTCACCGTCTTCGGCCCCGGCGGGCGGACCCTCGGCGGGGCGGAGCTCAACGTGCCGGGCCGGCACAACGTGTTGAACGCCCTGGGCGTCGTCGCGCTGGCCTCCGAGCTGGGCGTGCCCTTCGCGCACGTCGCCGCGGCCCTGGCGACGTTCCGCGGGGCGCGGCGCCGCTTCGAGTTCCGCCACCGCGGGCCGCTGTTCCGGCTGGTGGACGACTACGGCCACCACCCGAGCGAGATCCGCGCGACCCTGGCCACCGCCCGGGCCGGCCACCCCTCCGGGAAAGGCCGCGTCGTCGTGCTGTTTCAGCCGCACCGCTACACGCGCACCCTGGCCCTGCGGGAGGGCTTCGGCGGGGCGTTCGGGGACGCGGACGCGGTGGTGGTGGCCGACGTTTACCCCGCCAGCGAGGCGCCGATCCCCGGCGTCAGCGGGCAAACCATCGTGGACGCCCTGGTCCGGCACGGCCACCCGCAGGCCGGGTTCGAGCCGCGCTTCGAGCGTCTGCGCGCCCGCGTCGGCGCGCTCCTCCGGCCCGGCGACCTGCTCGTCACCCTCGGGGCGGGCAACATTCACGAGGTCGGCGCGGCCCTGGTGGACGACCTGCGCCACGTCGAGGCCCTGCGGGCGCTGCCGGCGGTGGGAGACACGGCCATCGCGCTCTACGAGCCGATGTCCCGCCACACGACCCTGCGCGTGGGCGGCCCGGCGCAGTTCTGGGTGGAGCCGGAGACCGAAGCGGCCTTCGCGGCGCTGGTCGGCTACGCGCGGAGCCACGGGCTGCCGGTGTTCGTGCTCGGCCGCGGCTCCAACCTGCTGGTGCGCGACGGCGGCATCCCGGGCCTGGTGCTCCACCCCGTCGGCGGGGACTTCGCGCGGCTGGAGGTTCACGCCGACCACAGCGAGATCACCGCGGGCGTGGGCGTGGGCTTCAAGCGGCTGGCCGGCGCGGCGGCGAAGGCCAACCTCGGCGGGTTCGAGTGGATGGACGGCATCCCCGGCGCGGTCGGCGGCAGCCTGCGCATGAACGCCGGGGCGATGGGCGTGGACACCGTGTCCCAGGTCGTGCGCGTGCGGCTGCTCGACGGGCAGTCGGGCGCCATCCGCGAGGTCGGCCCCGCGGAGCTGGAGGCCCGTTACCGGCACGTCCCCAAGCTCCGGGAAAACTACGCGCTGGCGGCGACGTTCCGGGGGTTCCCCTCCACGCCCGAGGCTATCCGCGCCGGGTTGGACGCCTCGTTCTCCAAACGGAAGACCACCCAGCCCATCGCCGCCAGCGCCGGCTGCATCTTCAAGAACCCGTCCAAGGAAACCCCGGCCGGCAAGCTCGTGGACGAACTGGGCCTGAAGAACCGGGCCGTCGGCGCCGCGCGCGTTTCGGAGGTGCACGGGAATTTCATCGTCAACGACCACGGCGCGGCCTCCGCCGGGGAAGTGCTGACGCTGATCGAGCAAATCCGGGAAACGGCCCGGCGCGAGCGCGGCATCGAACTGGAGCCGGAGGTGCAGATCGTGGGCGTGGACTGAGGTGGTTGCGGCGGGAGTTTTTCCGCCCTTAGCTCCTGGTCTTCCGGCCTCCCCCAACGGAACCCCTTGCCGTCTGTTCGCACGCAGGCATAGTGGGGTTCGCGGAATACCTCCCGGAAGAGGGACGCCCCCCGGATCGGTTTGGGTCGGCTTCTTTCCCTGGGTTGGTCGTTCGCCGCGTGATTTCGGGGTGTAGCTTAGCTTGGTAGAGCGCCTGGTTTGGGACCAGGAGGTCGCA
>CAXTFX010000661.1:0-2251 GCA_964243185.1 uncultured Chthoniobacterales bacterium | reverse complement strand
GTGTCAATGTTAAAGCCCCGGCCGCTGAACATCCCGGCGATGCGGGCCAGCACGCCGAAGCGGTTCTCAACGAGGACAGAGAGGGTGTGGCGCATGGGAGCTACGGCGGGGCGCGGATTGTGCCGGGGGAAATCCCGCTCGTCAAACCCGAAAACTCCCCTAGATTTCGCCGCCCGACCCGCCATGACCGCCCTCACGCTGCCGCCCGGCGATTTCGCCGCCTACCTTTTCGATTGCGACGGCACCCTGGCCGATACCATGCCGCTGCACTACCAGGCTTGGCGCGAGACGCTGGACCCCCTGGGTTGCCCGTTCCCGGAGGAGCTCTTTTACAGCCTCGGCGGCACGCCCACGGATGGTGTGGTTGAATTTCTCAACCACCGTAACGGCATCCACTTGCCGCCGATGGAAACGGCCATCGCCAAGGAGCTCCGCTTCATGGAACTGATCCCCCAGATCGGCCCGGTGGAGAGCGTCGTGGCCGTGGCCCGCGCCGCCCACGAGCGGGGGCTGCCGATGGCCGTGGCCAGCGGGGGGTTCCGCCGCGTGGTGGAAGAGATTCTCACGGCGCTCGCCATCCGTCCCTGGTTCGATGCCGTCGTCGGCGGGGACGAGGTGCCGAACGGCAAGCCCGCGCCGGACACCTACCTGGAGGCCGCGCGCCAGCTCGGGGTGGACCCGGCGAGGTGCCTGGTGTTCGAGGACACCCGCATCGGCCTGGACGCCGCGGCGGCGGCCGGGATGGCGGCGGTGTTCGTCCCCAGCGGCCCGGCGGGGGCGACGGAGAGGCCGGCGGACGTCTGATCGCGGCGGCCGGGCCGCGCGCGCCCCGCAAAACCCGGACGTGCCATCGCCCGGGCGGATGCGCCCCGGCCCCGGTCGCTTCCCCGGCCTTGACCGACCCGACAAACCGCGCCAGCGTCGCCCCTCACCCCGACGGTTCGCGCGCGCCCCCGGTCGCCCTGCGCCGCACCCCGCCCCGTCGGCCACCACCCGTCCGCCAACTTTCTCCCGGAGGAACCTGCTTTGGACCTGAAGGAAATCAAAACCATCATCGAGCTGATGAAGCGCAACGAGCTCGCGCTCTTTGAACTGGAGCGCGAGGGCTTCAAGATCAAGCTCCAGCGCAGCTTTGCCGCCCCCGGCGGTTACGAGGTCAGCGCCGCCGCCGCCGTCCCGCCGCTCCCGGCCGCCCCCGTCGCGGCGGGGGTCGCGCCGGCGCTCCCCCCGGCGATGGCTCCCCCGGGCCCGGCCGTCCCCCCGGCGGAAACCCTGCGCGAGATCACCTCGCCGATGGTCGGCACCTTCTACGGCGCCCCCTCCCCGGAGTCGGGGCCCTTCGTCAAGGTCGGCCAGGAAATCACCGAGGAAACCGTGGTCTGCATCATCGAAGCCATGAAGGTGATGAACGAGATCAAGGCGGAAACCCACGGGATCGTCGCGGAGATCGTCGCGGAGAACGGGAAGCCCGTGCAGTTCGGGCAGGCGCTGTTCAAACTTCGCTGAAGGAGAAGAGTGCCCGCGAAACACGCGAAAAGACGCGAAAAAAAGAGGGACCGGAAGAGACGCTTTCTGGTCCCTTCTCCCCTGGCCGTCGGCGTCAGTTCGCGTGCCTGGCGCGCACCCTTTCTCTGTAAACTCCCTATGTTCGACAAGATACTGATCGCCAACCGTGGCGAGATTGCCCTGCGGGTCATCCGCGCCTGCAAGGAGCTCGGCGTGCGGACGCTGGCCGTGTATTCGGAGGCCGACGTGGACAGCCTCCACGTCCAGCTCGCCGACGAGAGCATCTGCATCGGCCCAGCCGCGAGCGCGGAGAGCTACCTCAAGATTGACCGGCTCATCTCCGCGGCGGAGATCGGGGACGTGGACGCCATTCATCCCGGCTACGGGTTCCTGGCCGAGAACGCCCACTTCGCCGAGGTCTGCGCCTCCTGCGAGATCAAGTTCATCGGCCCGCCGCCGAGCGCCATCCGGGCGATGGGCGACAAGAACGTCGCCCGCGACACCGCCCGGGCCGCGGGGGTCCCGGTGACGCCCGGCTCCGACGGCATCATCGAAACCGAGGCGGCCGCGCTGAAGGTGGCCAAGAAGATCGGCTACCCCGTGATGATCAAGGCCAGCGCGGGCGGCGGCGGGCGCGGGATGCGCGCCGCGCACAACGACGTGAGCCTGATCCAGGGCTTCCACGCCGCGCGCACCGAGGCCGAAAAGGCGTTCGGCAAGGCAGACGTGTACTTTGAAAAGCTCG
>CAXTFX010000660.1:0-2251 GCA_964243185.1 uncultured Chthoniobacterales bacterium | reverse complement strand
CCCCCCCCGAGCCGGAAGCGGCGGTCGCGCACGTGTATCTGGGCTACATGGGCCGGCTCTACTAGAGCCGCCAACTCCAGGATGTGAAGGCCGAGCCCGCGCAGTTGCTCGAACGTTTCCGCCCGGTCCTGACCCTGCCAGCGGAGCCGCCCGCGCCGTGAGCCGCCCCGCGCTTCGCCGTTGCCATTCCCCCCATGAAAATCTTGATCGTTGACGACCAACCCGAGCCCATCGAGGCGCTGGCGGCGGCCCTGCGCGAGCGCCTGGGCGGGGCGGGGGAGGTCCACACGGCCACCGGCGGCGAGCAGGCCGTGGCCGTGGCCGACCGCACGGGCGCGCCCGACGTGCTCGTGACGGAGGTGGTCATGGACGGGATGAACGGGTTCAGCCTGCGCGAGAACCTGTTGGCCGCCCGGCCGGACCTCCGCACGATCTACCTCACCGGCTACGACCTTTCCCAATACGCCGATTACACCGACGGCAGCCCGATCTTCCTCAAACCGGCCGACCCCCAGGCCATTCTCAACGCCCTGCCGAGCGCCCCCGCGACCGCGCCGGCTCCTCCCGCCCCCGCGACGCCCGAGATTTTCACCCCGCTCATCGTCGGCGCGCCCGGGGCGGAGGCCGGTCCGACCAGCATCGGCTCCGCGCCCGGCAGCCGGCTGGACCCGCCCGGCGCCCCGGCGGCGGCGGCGATGAACAAAGCTTCCTCGATGGTGGCGCCGCCGGGCGTTCGTTCCCAGTCCTCACGCATCCGCACGATGGTGAAGGAGAAGGGCTTCAGCGGACGGCTAGACCAATTCGAGTTGGCCGACATCGTGCAGATGTGCTGCCAGAGCGCCCGCAGCGGCCGGCTGTCCATCGTGCGCGGCCAGGAGCGCGGGGTCATGTTCCTGGAGAACGGCAACATCGTCCACGCCGCCAGCGGCCGGCTCGCCGGCGAGGAGGCCGCCTACGAAATCATAGACTGGCAGCACGGTCAGTTTACCTTCGAGGACGGCCGTTTGCCCAGCTCGCGGACCATTACCACCGGCTGGCAGCACCTCCTCCTGGAGAGCGCCCGCCGCCGCGACGAGCAGGGCGCCGCGGGGGCCGCCGACGGGGTCGCGGCCGGAGAGGAAGTTTCCGCCCCGCTCACCGGCCAGACGCTCGGCCCCTACGAGCTCCGCCGGCTGCTCGGGCGGGACGAGGACGGGGAAATCTTCGAGGCCGTCCAGACCAGCATGGACCGCACGGTCGCGCTGAAAGTGCTGGGCGAAGGCCCCGCCGCCGACTTCGGTCACGTCCAGGATTTCCTTGCCCGCGCCTCCGTCCGCGCCAACGTCCAGCATCCGTTCATCCTCTCGGTCTATGAGGCCGGGCAGGCGGACGGGCGCTTTTTCTACGCGCGCGAGTTCGTGGACGGCACGACGCTGAGGGACCTCCACCAGGAGGGCGGCACGCTCGACGACCCCACCGCCCTGCGCGTCCTGCGCGTCGTGTCCGAGGCCCTGAGCTACCTCACCCTGGCCAAGATTCCCCACCTGCCGCTCAGGGCCGAGGGCATCTACCTCGGTCGCGACGGCCGGCCGCGCCTCAACAACCTGGCGATGATCCCCGGTGATGTTTCCCCGTCGTCATCCGCCTCCGTCCGGGCGCTGGCCCACGCCCTCACCGGCGTGCTCCCCGGCCGGCAGGCCGCCGGGCCGGGATTGCGCGGGCTGCTCGGGCGAATGATCATCGAAGGCGGGGGCGGCTTCCCCTCCTGGGCCGCGCTGTTGCAGGAGGTCCGCGCCCTGGAGCCGAAGGTCGCGCCCAAGGACGCCGCGAAACTCTCCGAACAGGAGCGCGCCGCGATGGAAACCCTCCGCGAAGCGAAGAAGCGCCAGCAGCGGGCGATGGTCTGGAGCGCGGTGGGCGTCTTCGCGTTGTTCTGGGTCATCGCGAGCGTCCTCTACCTCAAGTTCATCCGCGCCCCCGCGGCCAGGAACTTTGACGTGGTCGTGGACGTTCCCGCCGGCCCGTTCCCCTACCAGGACGGGCAGACCGTCACCATCGAAAAGCCCTTCAACATTGACAAATACGAGGTCACCATCGGTCAATACGCCGAGTTCCTCGCGGCGTTGAAGGCCGACCCCGCGCTGGCCGCGAAGGTGGACCTCCCCGAGCAGCCCAGGGGCAAGAGCCACGAGGGGGTGAAGTGGCCGGACATCTATAAGGTGGCCCGCGGCGGGGGCCGCTACAACGGCGCCCCGCTCGACCTGAACTGCCC
>CAXTFX010000659.1:0-2256 GCA_964243185.1 uncultured Chthoniobacterales bacterium | reverse complement strand
CCTACTGGCCCGGCGGCAAGGACCCGCACCCCTGGGGCAGCGCCTACGGGGCGCTCGGTCTGGTCCTGGCCCAGCGCGCCGGGTTCGCCGTGCCGGAGGAGAGTTTGACGAAGCTCCTCGACTACCTCGCCGAAAGCCTCCGCGACGGCGGCGGCGGCGGCAAGGCCAAGCGGCCCGCCGCCCCGGAGCACCCGACCGTGGCCGGCCGCGCGCTGGCCCTCTACGTCCTCGCCCTGGCCGAGCGGCCAGAGGGCGCGTTCCACGAGACCCTGTTCCGGGCCCGCGCGGAGCTCGGCCCCGAGGACCGCGCCCTGCTGGCCCTGGCCGTGCTCGAAAGCCACGGCCCGAAGGCGATGGCCGACACGCTCCTGCGCGAGGCCCTCCCCGTCCGCGCCCGGCCGTTGCCCGAGGACCCGTTCCTGGCCGCCGCCGTCCGCGGCGACCCGTGGGCGGACTTCGGCAACCCCGCCGTCGCGGGCGCCCTGCGCCTCCTCGCCGCCTGCCAGGGCCACCCGAGCGAGCGCGCCGTCGAGCCCCTGCTGGACCCGCTGCTGGAAGCCCGCGAGGCCGGCCACTGGGGCACCACGCAGGGCGACGCCTGGGCGTTGCTCGCCCTGTCGGCCTACGCGCGGAACGTGGAGCGGGACCGCGGCGCCACCACGGGGACCTTCGTCGCGGGCGAACGTCGGGAACCCTTCCGGCTCACGGCCAGGGGGGAAACGTTCGCCACCACCCTCGCCTTCGTCCCCGGCGCCGACGCCCGGAGCCTGGCCGTCGAGAACCCCGGGAAGCGCCCGCTCTACGTCCACGTCAAGGTCTCCTCCCGGCCGCGGACCGCCCCGGACGCCCCGCGCGACGCGGGTTACACGCTGCGGCGGACCTACGAGCGGCTCGGCGACGACGGCGCCCGCGCCCCCGCCGAGAACCTGCGCGTCGGCGACCGGGTGCTCGTCACCCTGGAGCTGGACGCCCCGCGCCGCGCCTCCTACCTGGCGATTGACGACCCGCTGCCGGCCGTGCTGGAGGCCATCAACCCCGAGTTCAAGACGGCCGCCGCGGCGGGCGCCGACCCGGCCGGGGGAACGGCCCTGCCGTGGGACGTTTCCTTCCGGGAGCTGCGCGCCGACCGGGCCCTGTTCTTCATTGACCGGCTGACGAGCCCCGGCCGCTACCGCCTGCGCTACGTGGCCCGCGTGCGCGCCGCCGGGGAGGTCGTGGCCCCGGCCGCGACCGTGGCCGAGATGTATCACCCGGAGCGGTCTGGTCTGACCGCGGCGGGCGCGATGCGCGCGGCGGCTCTCGAGTAGCCCGGAGTAGGGTAAGGTGCGCCGCGTCCCTCCCCGGCGGTTCGCCCCGCGGGGTCACTTCGCCTCCAACCGGAAACTCACCGTGCTGGCGAAGTTGTCGTAGTCGGCCAGTGGCGGGTCGGCTGACGGCCGCACGTCGTGGTCCGTGCCGATGAACTGGAACCCGGGCCGCTCCAGCCTGACGCGCGCCAGGCCGTTGGTGTCCGTCGTCACCTTGGGGAGTTCCATGCCCTTCTGCATGGCAAACTCGCCGCTGATGACGTCCACCTCCGCGCCGGGGAGCGGCTGGCCGTCAAACAGCACGAGCACGGGCAGCTCGTCGCCGACCTTCAGCCCGAACGGGTCGGCCTGCGGGACGATTTCCAGCCGGTAGCCGAGCACGCGGTCGAACCCGGCGTGGTCGGCCCGGGCGGGCAGCAGCGCCTTGGCGAACTTCAGGTAGTGGCCGCTCTTTTTCGCCGCGGGCAACTCGCGCCGGGAGGTGTTGTAGTAGTGCTCGTCGTCCACGGTGGCGAAGTAGCCGTTGTCAAAGCGCGCGCCGACGACCGCATACCCGGCCGGCTCGCCGCTCGCCGCGAGGTTGAGCAGGAGGTCCCCGGGCGCGCTGGGGGCCAGCCGCGGGAGCAGGGAAACGGCCGCGCCGCCGTCGGCCGGGTAGCCGTCGAGCACGAAGAGTTTCTCCCGGTCGGGCAGGGTGTAATCGCCGGGGTGGCCGTATTTGATCCCGAGCTGGAACCTTTGCGGGTCGGCGCCGGGCAGCAGCAGGATGTCATGCGCGGCCGCGCGACGGGCCGGGGCGGAGGCCAGGAGCAGCAGGCCGGCGAGGAGCAGGGAAGCAAAACGGGGAGGCGTCACGGGTTGCGGGGAGGGATTTTGGGGTTGGTTCAGAACTGGCAGGACAGCCCCCCCTGGAAGTTCAGCCGGGGTTTGGGTGAAACGCCGACCTGAC
>CAXTFX010000658.1:0-2263 GCA_964243185.1 uncultured Chthoniobacterales bacterium | reverse complement strand
ATCGACTATGTGTCGATGGGGCCGGGCAAGTCGGTGCCGACCAGCTTCCAGGCGTCCCCGCGGCGCGGGTGCTCGATGAGCAGGCGCTTGGGTTTGTCCGCCTTGTTCTCGGCCGCGTAATCCTTCTTCGCCCGGCGCCGGTAAGTCACTTGCAACGTGCCGTCCACGATCTTGCCCGTCACCAGCGAGGACGCGCCCCGGCCCGCCCGCGGCGCGACGGTCGGTTGCAGTTCCACGCCGTAGGACAGCAGCCGCGCCTGCCCCGCGGGCACATCGCCCAACGAGGCGTCCCCCGCGTAGCCGCCCGCGTCGAACACCGACACCGGCCCCTGGAGCAGCGCCTTCTTGTCGGCACCCGGGGAAACCTTCACCCGCGCCCCGTTGAGGGCGAACTTCGCCAGGGTCCGCTCGTTGAAAATGGACAAGCGCTCCGCCTCCACCGGGTCGTTGAGGATCGGGATCATCGCCGAGCGCTGCCGCGGCAGGCTCACGGCCGGCACGGTGTATTGGAACAGTTCGCCCAACTGCGCCGTCTGCGCGGCGGAGGCGACGCTTTGGGCGGGGTTGAAGGCCGGTTCGGGCGTTTCGGCGGCAACGGCCATGTCCGCCACCGCGCCCGGCGCCATCGGGGCCGCCATCGGCATCGGCGGCGCTGGCATCGCCCGCCGCTTCGCCACGCTCCGCAGAACGCCCGCGGGTGCCTCGTCCGAATCGGAGACCCGCGCGCTACCCGCCGCCGCTTCCCCTTGCCCGCCCTCATACGTCTGCGGCCGCAACGACGAATACAGCTCCGGCTTGACCTCCGGCCGCGGCACGTAGAGCGACTGGTAAAGGTCCTGCCGGAAGGAGATCGGCCGCCCGCTGACTAACGACAACCGCACGTCGTTCCAATCGCTGTCCGTCTGGTTCTCCACGATGGCCCAGCCCTGGAGCGTCGCCTTGCCGTCCCCGCCGTCCTCCGGCAGCACCAGCCGGTAGGACGCCTTCCAGATCGGCGTCTCCACGACGTAGCCCACCCGCACCCGCCGCTCCCCGCTGCCCGCGAAGTGCAGCGCCACCGGCTTCTTGTCCTGGTCCCGCGCCCCGGCCAGCGCCGCCAGGGCCTTGTTCAACTCCTCCTGCAACCCCGCGTCCTCCAGCTTCAGCGCCCGCACGTCGTCCAGCGCCACGCTGCGGATGCCCCGGTCCGTCACCAGGTTCAGGAACGGCCGCTCGATGGCGTGGTCCTCCCGGTCCTTCGCCACCGTTTTCATTTCCACGCCCAGCACCGTCCCCGGAAAGTTCTCCGCCCCCAGCGCCACCATCACGGTCGCCCCGCGCACCTGGTTGAGCAGGTCCCCGAGCGAGGGGTTCCCGCCGAGGTTGATCTGGAAACTGCCCAACGTCTTCTCCAACGGGTCCATTGACGGATACGTCACCGCGCCCGCCCGCCCGCCGTCGAGGTCCTGCAACACGAGCGACTTGAGGATGTCGTTGATCTGCCCCGTCTTGAAGCGCAACGTCGTTTCCGCGTCCCCGCTCACCTTCCCCTCGTGCTGGACGAACCCGACGCCCGAGGAGAACAGCACCACCTGGCGCACGGGCACGTCGGCGGCATGGGCAACGGTCGGGGCGGGGGCAGGAGGGTTCATGGGAGGGGGATTCTGACAACGGCCAATGCCAGGCAGCGCCAGCGCGGCCAGCAGCAGCGGCAGGGGGCAACGGGGGAAAGACATGGCAAAGGGGGAAACGCACCGGGCGCCCACGACGGTTCCCCGTCCTTCCCGATGACTCCCCCGACGCCCACCAAGGACGCCCCCGGCCCGCGCGGGCACCGGCGCTTGAGCCGCCCCCGCTTCCCGCCTAGCGTGGATGCCCCTTTTTCCCGGTCTTCTCACTGCTGCTTTCCCATGACGCCCCTCCAGGACGTTCGCGTCCGCTCCATCACCCGGCTCATCCCGCCCGCCGAACTCAAGGCCGGCCTGCCCACCACCGACCGCGCCCGCGAGGTCGTCACCGCCGGCCGCGAAGCCGTCGAGGCCATCCTCACCCGGCGCGACCCCCGGCTGCTCGCCATCGTCGGCCCCTGCTCCATCCACGACCCCGTCGGCGCCCTGGACTACGCCCGCCGCCTCGCCGCCCTGCGCCGCGAGCTCGCCGACACCGTCGAGGTCCAGATGCGCGTTTACTTCGAGAAACCCCGCACCGCCCTCGGCTGGAAAGGGCTGACCCATGACCCGCACCTCGATGGCACGCACGACATCGCCGCCGGCCTGGAGCTCGG
>CAXTFX010000657.1:0-2266 GCA_964243185.1 uncultured Chthoniobacterales bacterium | reverse complement strand
GTCGTGGACCTCGACGAGCGCGGTCATGCCGAGGGCCTCGGCGTGCTCGCGCATGCTCCGCAGGCCGAAGCCGCCCCGCGGACCGTGGCCGCGCCCCACCGGGGCGGCCGGGGCCAGCGGGTCGAAGCCGCCGCCGTCGTCCGTCACCGTCGCGCCCAGCCGGTCCGCGCCGGGGGCGAACAGTTCCAACCGGATGCGGCGGGCCTCGGCGTGCTTGATGGCGTTGGTCAACGCCTCCCGGCAGATGAGCGCGAAGCCGCTGGCCGCCTCCGCCGGCAGCGTGCGCTCCCGGCACGCGGCGGGCAGCCGGTCGTCGAAGTGGAGCTTCACCGTCCCCGCCCGGAGGCCGAGCTCGGCGACGAGCTCCCGCAGGCTGGCGGCCAGGTCGGCGACGTTCCGGGCGCCCGCCGGCGAGCGCTCGTGCAGGCTGGCGACCAGCGCGCGCGCCTCGCCGAGGGTCTGGCGGACGATGTGCTGGGCGATTTGCAGGTGGTGCGCCGGGGCGGAGGGGGGCGCACCGCCGTCGCGATGCGGGCCGGCGGCGGCGGCGAGATCGAGCTGCTGGCCGGCGGCGAGGAGGCCCTGGGCCAGGGTGTCGTGCAACTCCCGGGCCAGCCGCCCGCGCTCGGCCAGCACGGCGGCGAACTCCCGGCGCAGGTGCCGCTGCCGCCCGCGGTAGGCCCCGGCCATCAGCCCCGCGACGCCGAGGGCGCTCAACCCCGCGAACCACCCGGTCTGGTAGAAGCGCGGGAGCAGCCGGAAGCGTAACGCGGCCGGCGCCGGGCTCCACACCCCGTCCTCGTTGGCGGCGAGGACCTCGAAGGTGTAGGCCCGCGGGGGCAGGTTGGTGTAACGCGCCGCGCGCGCGCCGACCTCCTCCGTCCAGCCGGCGTCGTAGCCCTCCAGCCGGTAGCGGAAGCGCACCTTCTCCGGGACCGTCAGGCCCGGGGCGGTGAAGGCGAAGTCCAGCCGGCCGCCCGCGCCGGGGGCGATCCGCACCGGCCCCGCGCCCGGGGCGGGGAACAGGTTCACCGCCCGCCCGTCCGCGGTGAGGGCCTCGATCCGCACCGGCGGGGGGCGCGCGTTGACGGGCAGCCGGGCGGGGTCGGCCACCACCGCCCCGCGCGCGGTCGGGAACCACAGCCGGCCGCCGGGACCCGGCTCGCGCAGGGTCAGGGGCGTGCCGTTGCCGGCCACGAAGGTCGTCGGCATCCCGTCGTCCACCCCGTAGGCCGTGCCCGTGACGCGGGGGCGGCGGCCGGCGAAGAACTCGTCCAACTCCGCCTTGGCCACGCGCAGGAGGCCCTGGTCGCGGTTGAGCCAGAGGTTGCCCAGGTCATCCTCCTCGATGCCGAGGACCATGTCGTCCTCCAGCCCGTCGGCCGCCCGGCACACGCCGTTGACGTGGCCGTCGGGGGCCAGCCGGCACAGCCCGGCCGCGGGCGAGCCGACCCAGAGCGTGCCGTCGCCGCTCCGGTCCTCGTGGACGCACCGGACCTTGTCGCTGGGCAGCCCGTCCGCGGTGCGCCAGGTGCGCGCGGTGCCGTCCGGCGCGAGGCGGACCAGGCCGCGGTCGCGGGTGCCGACCCAGAGGTTGCCCCGGGCGTCGGGGTGCAGGAGGTGGGTGAACGTGTCCGCCAGCGTCGCCGCGGCCGTCCCCGGCGCGGGGCGCCCGGGGGTCCCGTCCTCCCGACGCAACTCCCGCAGGCCCTCGCTGGCCGCCAGCCAGAGCCGGCCGGCGGCGTCCTCGGCGATGGCGCGCACCCGCAGGTTCTCCGCGCCGGGGCCGACGTTGCCGCGCATCGGCGGCCGGTCCGGGTGCGCCGGGTCCAGCCGGCAAATCTCGCCCTGGTCGCCGACGGCGAACCACAGGGAGCCGCGCCGGTCCACGAACAGCGCGCCGACGCCCCGGCCGTCCACCCCCGGGCCGAGCGTGACCCGGTGGACCCGGTCGTCCTCCGGCCACCAGCAGCCCAGGCCGCGCCGGGTGGCGATCCAGACCCGGCCCGCGGGGTCCCGGGCGAACTGGTAAACCTGGTCGTCGGGCAGCCCGTCGGCCGTCGTGAGCCGATCGAACTTGCCCGTCTTCAGCCGCGTCAGCCCGCCGCCGTCCGTCGTGCCCACCCACAGGTTGCCCTCCGCGTCGCCCAGGAAGCAGCCGACGTTCGCGCCGGGGAAACCCTCGATCAGCGGCAGGACGGAAACCGCCCCGTCCGGCGCGCGGCGCTTGACCCCGGCCGGGCCGCCCAGCCACAGGCTGCCCGCC
>CAXTFX010000656.1:0-2267 GCA_964243185.1 uncultured Chthoniobacterales bacterium | reverse complement strand
TTCGGCGCGGTGGAAACCCAGCGCACGCACTGGCCCTTCCTGCGCGACCGGCGCATCGAGAGCTACGCGGACCTGAACCGGCGGATCATTGACTAACTCTCCCGCGGAGGGCTCTTTGTCCGCAGATTACGCAGATTACCGCAGATTATTGTTGTGGGATGGAAAAGGCAGCCGGCGACCGTCGCCGCCACTCCGAACCCCCTCTGAAAAATCTGCGTTTAATCTGCGTAATCTGCGGACAAAACTCCGGCGCGAAACACCTGAAGATGCGAACCCTCCCCCCCTTCCTTGCGCTGGTGCTGTTTAGCACGGCGTTCCCAGCCCTGCGCGCCGACGACACCCGGGTGCAGATCGCCACGGCGAACGGCCAGCCCGTCTATCGCTCGCAGGTGTTCTCCAAACAATCCGTCATCAAGGACGAGGTGGACCGCGCGCTCATCCTCCAGGACTACGAGAGGAGCGATAACGTCCTGTCGCCCGAGCTCACCTCCAAGGCGATGGAGAACATCGTGAAAACCAGCTACGGCGGCAACGCCGACCGGCTGGTGACGGAACTGGCCCGCTACGGCATCTCCCCGCAGGACTACGTGCGCTTCGTCGCCGAGGAGCTCGCCATCCAGGCCACCCTCAAGGAGCACGAGGTCGAGAACAAAAACGGTGCCTGGGTCGCCGGCTTGCGAAAGGCGGCCGCGGTAGAGATGTTGCCCAAACCCGTCCCTGCCCCCGGCGGCGCGGCGACCCCGACCCCCGCCCCGCCGCCCGCCGAGCCCACCCCCACCCCGCGCGTCGCCGACCCGCGGCGCCACTAAAACCCGGCCCTTCCCTTTCGCCCTCCCCATGCGTCGCCGTTCCCGCGACTCCCTGCCCCCGCCCGAACTCGGTCCCCCCACGCCCGGCAGCCCCGCCGCGCTCGGCTACCGGATGCCCGCGGAATGGGAGCCGCACGCCGCCACCTGGCTGTCGTGGCCGCGGCCGGAGGGGATCTCGTTCCCCGGCGCCTACGAGCTGATCCCGCCGATCCTCGGGCAAATGGTCGCCGCCCTCGCGGAGTCCGAACCCGTGCACATCAACGTGCGCGACGCCGGCGAGGAGGCCCGCGTCCGCCGCGAGCTGGTCGGCGTGGACACGGCGCACGTCCGTTTCTTTCACATCCCGACCAACGAACCGTGGTGCCGCGACCACGGCCCCATTTTCGTCACCCGCCCCGGGGACGACGCCCCCGTGGCCGTGCTGGACTTTGAATACAACGCCTGGGGCTGGAAATACCCGCCCTTCGACCTCGACGACGCCGTGCCCACGCGCGTGGCCGAGGCCCTGGGCGGCTTGCCCGTGCACTACCCCAACATCGTGCTCGAGGGCGGCTCCATTGACGTCAACGGCAGCGGGACCCTGCTCACCACCGAGAGCTGTCTGCTCAACCCCAACCGCAACCCGTCGCTCAAGCGGACGGACATCGAGGGGGTGCTGCGCGACACCCTCGGCACCCCGCACGTCCTCTGGCTGGGCGACGGCATCGAGGGCGACGACACCGATGGGCACGTGGACGATCTCACCCGCTTCGTCAACCGTTCCACGGTGGTCACGGTCGTGGAGGACGACCGCAGCGACCCCAATCACGAGCCGCTCCAGCTCAACCTCGCCCGCCTGCGGGAGATGGTCGTGGAGGACGGCACACCGCTGAAAGTGCTGACGCTGCCCATGCCCTCGCCCGTGCGCCGCGAGGGCCAGCGGCTGCCGGCGAGCTACGCGAACTTCTACATCGCCAACAAAGTGGTGCTCCTGCCGGTGTTCAACGACCCCTGCGACGCCTGGGCCACGAGTGTCCTGCGCGAGGCGTTCCCCGACCGCCAGGTGGTCCCCATCGTGAGCCGCGACCTCGTGTGGGGCCTGGGCGCGTTCCACTGCCTGACGCAGCAGCAGCCGAGGCCTGTCTGACGGCAGGAAAAAGTTCAGGCCGTCAAGCCCTCAAGGTTCAAGGAAGTCTGAAGAAGAAGGAGGCAAAGGAGGGGGACAAACGAAGCGCGGCCTGGGGAACTCCGACCTCCTGCTTTTTGCCCTCCGCCTTGCTTGAACCTTCCCGCCGTCAGGCGGCCTCTTCCGGCTCGACCACCAGACGGTCCATGATGTAGCTGCGCCGCTCGGGCGTGTTCTTGCCCATGTAGAAGTCCAGGATGTGCGGGGCCGCCGGCAGGTTCTCGACCTCCACCTGGCTCAGGCGCATGTCGGCGCCGATGAACGCCTGGAACTCCGCCGGGGAAATCTCCCCC
>CAXTFX010000655.1:0-2276 GCA_964243185.1 uncultured Chthoniobacterales bacterium | reverse complement strand
GCCGTTACCCCGCCTCGGCCCGGGGCGGACGCGCCACTGGTTTCCGCTACCTGCGCGCCCTGGCCCAGGCCGTGGACGCCCTCGGCTTCACCGGCGCCCTGCTGCCCACGGGCCGCTCGTGCGACGACGCCTGGGTGGCCGCCTCCATGCTGGCCAGCGTCACCGACCGCATGAAGTTCCTGGTCGCCATCCGCCCCGGCCTGGTTTCCCCCACGGCCGCCGCACGCATGGCCGCCAGCTTCGACCGGCTCTCCGGCGGGCGGCTGCTCATCAACGTCGTCACCGGCGGCGACCCGGTGGAGCTGGCCGGCGACGGCATCTTCCACGGCCACGACGAGCGCTACGCCCTCACCGACGAGTTCCTGCACGTCTGGCGGCGGTTGTTCCTCGGGGAAACGGTGAGTTTCCGCGGCGACCACCTCCGGGTCGAGGGCGCGCGGCTGCTCCTGCCCGGCTTACAGAAACCCTACCCGCCGCTGTGGTTCGGCGGCTCCTCCCCCGCCGGGCTGGAGATCGCGGGCCGGCACGTCAACGTTTCTCTGACCTGGGCCGAAGCGCCGGCGGCCGTGGCCCAAAAGATCGCCGACGCCCGCGCGGCCGCCGCCAAACACGGCCGCACGCTGGGCTTCGGCATCCGGCTGCACGTCATCGTCCGCGAGACCGAGGCCGAGGCGTGGGCGGCGGCGGACGACCTGATCCAATTCGTTACCGACGACGCCATCGCGGACGCCCGGCGCACGTTTGCCCGCTTCGACTCCGAGGGGCAACGCCGGATGTCCGAGCTCCACGCCGCCGCCGGGGTCAGCCGCCGGCGCGAGGCCCTGGAAATCAGCCCGAACCTGTGGGCCGGCGTCGGCCTGGTGCGCGGCGGGGCGGGCACGGCCCTGGTCGGCGACCCGGCGACGGTGGCGCGCCGGCTCCTGGAATACCGGGAGCTGGGCATCGAGACGTTCATCCTCTCCGGCTACCCGCACCTGGAGGAAGCCTACCGCGTCGCCGAGTTGCTCTTCCCGCTCCTGCCGCTGGCCGACCGGCCCGCCGACCCCGCCGGGGCGTTGCCGCAATACCTCAGCCCCTTCGGCGAGGTCGCCGCCGCGCCGGTCCCCGCCGCCGTCAACGGCCGGGGCGTTGCCGCCTCGTAGTTTCCCGCCCCGCCCGAAACCCCAACCGCATGAAACGTCGCCCCATGAAAGCCCTCGCCGCTTCAGAAATTCTGCCCGCCCTGGCGTCCTGCGCGCCCGCGTTGCTGCTCGTGGCCATGCTCGTCGGCCTGGCCCTGGTCACCCCGCCCCGACCCACCGCCCGCGCGGCCGACGACGGCCCGAAGCTCGACGCCCTCCGGCTGGACTACGCCTATTACAACCCCGTCAGCCTCGTGCTCCGGGACCAGGGGTGGTTGGAAAAGGAGTTCGCCGCCCACGGCACGCGGGTCGAGTGGGTCCTGAGCCTCGGCAGCAACAAGGCCCTGGAATTCCTGCGCGCCAGGGTGATTGACCTCGGCTCCACCGCCGGGGCCGCCGCGCTCATCGGCCGGGCGAACGGCAACCCGATCCAGAGCGTTTACCTCTTTTCCAACCCGGAGTGGACCGCGCTCGTCACCCGGCCCGACACGGGCATCAAGACCATCGCGGACCTCCGGGGCAGGAAGATCGCCGTCACCCGCGGCACCGACCCGCACATCTTTTTGCTGCGCGCCCTGGCCAGCGTGGGGTTGACGGAACGGGACGTTGAACTCATTCCCCTCCAGCACCCGGACGGGAAGACCGCCCTGGAGAACCGGAGCGTCGCCGCCTGGAGCGGGCTGGACCCCTACCTCGCGCAGACGGAGATCGCGGACGGTTTTTCCCTGTTCTACCGCAACCGGGACTGGAACAGCGGCGGGTTCCTCAACGTGCGTGAGACCTTCGCCGCGCAGCACCCGGACGCCGTAGCCCGCGTGCTCAAGGTTTACGAGCAGGCCCGGCGTTGGGCCATCGCGCACCCGGCGGAAACCAAGGCCATCCTGGCCCGCGAGGCCAAGCTCTCCCCGGAGGTCGTGGACCGCGTCTGGGAGCGCACCGACCTGACCCACCCGGCCATCGGCGACGCCAACCGCGCGGGCATCACCGCGGCCGGTGAGGTGCTCAAAAAGAGCGGCATCATCGAGGCCGGGGTGGACGTGCCCAAGGTGGTCAACGAGCTGATCGCGCCGGGCTTCGGGGCCAGCGCGTTGGTGGTGGCGGGGAAGTAACTCCGACCCAACCGGCGGCGAGGGTCCGGCGGGTGATCCCTAACCC
>CAXTFX010000654.1:0-2289 GCA_964243185.1 uncultured Chthoniobacterales bacterium | reverse complement strand
GGCGCAGTTCGACCCCGTGCGCTACGTGGACGGTCTCGCCGCGGCCGTTCGCCGGCGGGGCGGGACGATCCGCTTCAACTCCCGGGCGGAGAGCGTGAAAGCCGTGGACGGCGAGGCGGTCATCGGCCTGGAAGGCGGCGGCGAGGTCCGCGCCGGCTGGGCCATCGTCGCCACGAACACGCCGTTCAACGACCGCGTCGTCGTGCACACCAAGCAGGGTGCCTACCGCTCGTATGTCGTCGCGCTGCGCCTGCCCGCCGGCCTCGCCCCCCGCGCCCTGGTCTGGGATAACCTGGACGCCTACCACTACGCCCGCCTGATGCCGGACGACGCGGGCGACACCACCACGGAGCTCCTCCTCGTCGGCGGCGAGGACCACAAGACCGGCCAGGACGGCGGCCTGCCGCCGGAGGAGCGCTACCTGCGGCTCGAAGCCTGGGCGCGGCAGCACTACCCCGGCGTCACGGACGTGGTCCATCGCTGGAGCGGCCAGGTCCTGGAGCCGGAGGACGGACTGCCGTTCATCGGCCGCAACCCCTTAGACGCGGACAACATCCTTATCGCCACCGGCGACAGCGGCATGGGCACGACCAACGGCACCGCCGCCGGCATCCTGCTGGCCGACCTCGTCCAGGGTCGGGAAAACCCGTGGGAGACCCTCTACGACCCGGCGCGGAAGATGTTGTCCTCCGCGGGCGCCGTCGGCGAGTTCCTCCACGAAAACCTGAACGTCGGCCGCCAATACCTCGACCTCGTCACCCCCGGGGACGTTTCCAGCCCGGCGGAGCTCGCCCCCGGCGCCAGCGCCATCATCCGCCAGGGATTAACCAAGGTCGCCGTCCACCGTGACGCCGCCGGCGCCCTGCATTGCCGGTCCGCCGTCTGCCCGCACCTCGGCGGCATCGTGCGCTGGAACGAAGAGGCGAAAAGCTGGGATTGCCCCTGTCACGGCTCCCGCTTCGACGTGGACGGCGCGGTGCTCAACGGCCCGGCCGTGCACGGGTTGGAGGCCAAGAGTCTGGAATGATCCTCCGCCGACCGGCCGCCGCCCCTTGACGTTCCTCTGGGTTAACAAACGCGACTGGCGACACCCGGGCCCCATCGTCAACGTGGGCGTGCGCAACGCCGCCTCCCGGGCCGCGTCGGGGCGGGAAACGCACCTCGTCGTCGGCGCGGGCGCGCCCTCGGACACGGCCGCGGACCTGCGGGACTTCTACGGCGTCGGCGCGCCGGCGGGGTTGCACGTTCACCGCGTGCCCCGGCGCCGGCTCTTTGGCGGCGTCGCGGGCGTGGAGAGCAGCGTGCCCATCTTTCGCTACGCCTTCCGGCTGGCGCGGGAGCTGGCGCGGCGCGGCGGTCCCGTGGCGGTGCTCACGCGGGAGGCGGCGTTCTTGCCCTACCTGGCCGTCCTGCGGCGGTGGACCCCGCACGTCCGGGCGTTCTACGAGGCGCACGACCTTTACGCGGACCTGGCGTGGCGCGCGGCGGACGGCCGCCCGGTGCGCTGGGGCGACCGGCGGCAGGGGTTTCTGGAGCGGCTCTGTTTGCCGCGGCTCGACGGGCTGGTTTGCATCACCGCGGGCCAGCAGGCGCTCTACGCCAAGCTCTTCCCGAAACTACCGTCCGTCGCCCTGCCGTTGGGAACGGACCCGCAGCCGCCCGGGGACGACGAGGCCCGCCGGCACGGCCGACGCCTGGTGTATGTCGGCCACCTCAACCGGCAAAAGGGCATCGAGAGCCTTTTTCGCGCGGCCCCGGCCCTGGCGCGGGCGGGGGTGCGGCTCGCGCTGTGGGGCGGTTACGGCCAACAGGCGGAGGCGTTGCGGGAGCGCGCCGTCGCGGAGGGCTGGGGGGAGATGGTCGAGGGCGCCGGGTTCCGCCCGCCGGAGGAGCTGCGCCGGGACCTCGCCACGCGGGCCGGGGTGGGGTTGGTGACGCTGGAGGAAACCTTCTACAACCGGCACCTCACCTGCCCGGTGAAGGCGCTGGACTACCTCTCCCACGGGCTGCCCGTGGTGGCCAGCGACCTGCCGACGACGCGCGGCGTGCTCGGGGGCGGCGGGGCGGCCCGCTACGTCCCCCCCGGCGACGCGGAGGCCCTGGCGGCGGCGGTGCGGGCGTTCTTCGACGACGCCGGAACCTACGCGCGGGCCGCCGCCGCGGCGCGGGCGCGGGCGGCGGAACTGAGTTGGGCCAACCGGGCGGGGCGGCTGGAAGAGTTCGTGGTGACGGCCGGAGGCCGCAGGTAGAAGGAGGGACCCACCAAAGGATCTCTCCACCCCCGGGAAC
>CAXTFX010000653.1:0-2291 GCA_964243185.1 uncultured Chthoniobacterales bacterium | reverse complement strand
CGGTTAAACCCAGGGCGTTGCAGCTTTCCGCAGCCCCAACGGGGCGCCTCATTCCAGCCCGGGGCAGCGCCCCGGGTAGGAAGAAGAGGACGGTCAGCCCTGAAGGGGCGCCTCAACCCGTCGCCATGATTTGAGGCGCCCCTTCGGGGCTATCGTCACCTTCCGTTTACCTGGGGCGATGCCCCGGGCTGGAATGAAGCGCCCCGTTGGGGCTGCGGAGATCCGGGCGGGCGGGCCGTCTTGCCGCCCGGCGGGTTCGCGCCGAAGCTGCCGGCCCGTTATGCCGACGAAATCCGTTTCCCCAGCCCCCGCCGCCGGGACGTCGTTTTTCGCCAAGACCACCACCGTCCTGCGCGTCCACCCGGCGTTTTCCCGCTACATGGCCGGCACGGCGGTGTCCATGACCGGCACCTGGATGCAGGTCGCCGCGCAGGGCTACCTCATGGCCACGTTGACGGACCGGTCGTTCCTGCTCGGCCTGGTTAATTTCGCCAACGGCATCCCCATGCTGGCCCTGACCTTCAAGGGCGGCTCGTTTGCCGACCGGCACGACAAGCGGCGCATCCTCGTCATCGCCCAGGTCATCCAGCTCGTGCTCTGCGGCGTCCTCGGCGGGCTCATCCTCACCCACCACATCGCCTACTGGCACATCCTGGCCGCCGCCGTGGTCTTCGGCTGCGTCGCGGCCTTCGAGGTCCCCGCCGACAGCGCGCTGGTGCCGGAGCTGGTGGACAAGGAAAGCATCGGCACCGCCATCGCGGTGGACCGCGCGCTCTTCCACGCCACCCGCTTCATCGGTCCCGCCATCGCCGGTCTGTTCATCGCCGGCCTCGGCCTGGCGGCGACGTATTTCCTCAACGCCACGAGTTTCCTGGCGCTCATCGCCGCCATCTTCACCCTGGCCGCGCGCCGACGCGGCACGGTGGAGGAGGAGGAGAAACGCGCCGGCGGCATGAAGGACGGCATCGCCTACGTGCGCAACGACCGGGCCACGATGGCCATGATCGGGCTGCTGGCCTGCTCCACGCTGTTCATCTCCCCCATCTTCATGGTGATGATGCCCCTCTACGTCACCCACATCCTCGGGCTGGGGCCGGACAAGCTGGGCTACCTCATGGCGGTCTCCGGCCTGGGCTCGCTCACCGGCGCCATCGGCCTGCTGGCCATCCCGCCGGAGAAGCGGCTCGGGCGCATGATGCTCGCCTCCGGGGCAGCCGCCCTGGCGACGTTCGGCTTCGGCGTGGCGCCGAATTTCTACGTCGCCGCGATTTGCATGGCGTTCATGTCCGTCGGGTTGTCCACCAACTTCGGGTTGGCAAACACCATCGTCCAAGAGCGCGCGCCGGACTACCTGCGCGGGCGGGTCTCCGCGTTGACCGGCCTGTCGTTCTTTGGGCTGATGCCCTTCGCCAGCCTCGGGATGCCAGCCCTGGCCGACGCCTTCGGGATGCGCCCGACCATGCTGCTCGGCGGCGGGCTCTACGCCTGCGCCGCCGGGTTCATCCTGCTCGGCCCCGGCCGCCGCGCCTGCCTGGCGTGCCCGCGCCCCGCCGACGCCGACGCCCCCACGGAGGCCCTGCGGCCGGACCCCAACGAGTCCCCGGCCAACGTGGGCCAACCGGTGGCGGCGCACGCCAGCGAGGCGTGAGCCGCGGCCTGCGGCCTACAAAAGCGCGCCGAACAGGTCGCCCTGGCCGGCGTCCGCCGGTTTCGGCGCGGTCGGGATCTTGATCTCGGCAAACTCGGCGTATTTGCCGACCAACTCGTTGAGCTTGCCGACGTAATACTCCACATTCTCGTCCCGCTGGTCGGGGCGGAACTCGCTGGCGAGCTTGGCGTTCTCGTAGCCGGAGACCTTGCGCTTGTCGCCGGTCATGTAGTAGCGGATCTGGTCGCCCGGCTGGTATTTACGGTCAAGGCTCTTGAGCGCCAGCTCATACGCGGCGGAACGGTTGCGGGCGGACGCGCTGATCTTCTTGGAATAGGCATCCAACGAATCCTGCAACGTGTCGTTCTTGAGCAACCACTCGATGTCCCATTCGTGGTGGCGGATCTTATGCTCGAAATTATCCCGCAACGCTCCGATCTCCTCCGGCCGCCCTTCGAGCAACAGGCGGATGGACTCGTTCATGAACACGCGCTGGAAACGCTCCAGGCCGCGGGATTTGAACGCGCCGCCCTTGAGGATCAGGTGCCCCTTCGCGTCGAGCAGCGCGTAGTTCTTCGCCTTATACGAGAACATCGCCTGATACTTGGCGTCGAACTCGATCTCGATGCCCTGCGGCAGGACC
>CAXTFX010000652.1:0-2301 GCA_964243185.1 uncultured Chthoniobacterales bacterium | reverse complement strand
TCCGCTGGGTCGTGGACCCGCTCGACGGCACGGTGAACTACTTCTACGCCATCCCGCACTTCTGCGTCTCCGTCGCCCTCACCCGGGCCGCCGACGGCGCGACCCTGGCCGGCGTCATCTACGACCCGATGCGCGAGGAGCTGTGGACCGCGCACGCCGGGGAGGGAGCCGGCGGGGCGGCGACGCTCAACGGCCAGCCCATCCGCGTCAGCCAGCGTGAGCGGCTCGGGGACGCCATCGTTTCCATCGGCTTGGCCAAGGTCACGGAAACCATCGAGATGAACCTGCCCGTGCTCGGGGACATGGTGCGGCGGGTGCGGAAGTGCCGCATGATGGGCAGCGCCGCGCTGGACCTCGCCTACGTCGCCACCGGCCGGCTCGACGCCTACATCGAAAGCGGCATCTCCGTCTGGGACGTGGCCGCGGGCACCCTGATCGTCGAACGCGCGGGCGGCCGGATCGTGATGAACCCCCGCCACGAACGCCCCGGCAAGTTCGCCATCTCCGCCACCAGCGGCCACATCCCCGAACTCGCGGCCGACGCGGAACGCGCCAACGCCTGAACCCCGTATGACGCTCTTTGGCATCGGTTACGACGTTCACCCCCTGGTCCCCGGCCGCCCCCTGGTCCTCGGCGGCGTCCTGATCCCGCACGACCGCGGGCTGGACGGCCACTCGGACGCCGACGTGCTGGCCCACGCCATCGCCGACGCCCTGCTCGGGGCCGTCGGCGAGCGGGACATCGGGCACCATTTTCCCAACACGAATGAGGCCATCCGCGGCATCTCCTCCCTGGACATCCTGCGCCGCGTGCGCGCGGTCCTCGCCGGGCACGGTGCGCGTATCGTGAACGTGGACAGCACCTTGGTGGCCGAGGCCCCGAAAATCGGCCCGCACCTCGACGCCATGCGGTCCCGCCTCGCCGAGGCGCTCGGGCTGCCGCTCCCGCGGGTCGGCATCAAGGCGACGACCAACGAGAAAATGGGCTTCCTCGGCCGCGCCGAGGGCATCGCCGCGATGGCCGTGGCAGGCGTGGAACTCGACGAGGAGCACCCCGACGAGCGCACGCCGACCGCGCCGCCCCCGCCGCCGACCGGGCTTTGACACCGTGGGGGGCGAACCGTAGCCTCGAATCATGAGCGCGGCTCTGCGTCTGGAGGATTATCACGTCACCGAGGAGGAATACCTCGCGGCGGAGCGATTCAGCGAGGTTCGCCACGAATACTTGGCGGGCGCCGTTTACGCGATGGCCGGCGCCAGCCGGCCGCACAACCGGATTGTGAGCAACCTTGTCGCGGAGATTGGCAGCCAACTCCGCGGCAAGCGTTGCGAGGTGTTCAGCAACGACATCAAACTCCGCATCCAGCACGCGCCGAGGGCGACCTTTTACTACTATTCCGACGTGGTGGTAGATTGTTCCGGCTCGGACAGCGACAACGTGGAGGAGCCAGCCGTGGTCTTTGAAATTCTTTCGCCCGGCACGGAGCGGACGGACCGCGGTGAAAAGCTCGTTAACTATCAGAGCTTGCCCGCTCTCAAGGTCTATGCGTTCGTGGACCAATACCGGCCGGCCGTGACGGTCTATCGTCGGGAGGGAAACACCTGGGGCATGAAATGGTATTCCCGGCTCGAGGAAGTATTGGAACTCCCCGAAATCGCCTGCTCCCTGTCGTTGTCCACCATCTACGAGCGGATGGGCTTCTGAATCGGCCCGTTGATATGCCTCTTCGTTTCACCAACACCCTCTCCCGCCGCCTGGAGGGCTTTGCGCCGCTCGACCCGGCGGGAAAAACCGTCAAACTCTACACCTGCGGGCCGACGGTTTATAACTACGCGCACATCGGGAATTTTCGTGCCTACGTCTTCGAGGATTTACTACAGAGACATCTTGAAGCCAGCGGCTACCACGTCGAGCGCGTGATGAACCTCACGGACGTGGACGACAAGACCATCAAAGGCTGCCAGCACGCGGGTCTTGCCCTGGGCGAATTTACCGCCCCCTTCAAGCAGGCGTTCTTTGAGGATCTGGACACGTTACGCATCCGCCGCGCGCAGCGTTTCCCGGCCGCCACGGACGACGAGCAGATCGCCCGCATGATTGACATGATCGCGCGGTTGATCGCTCATGGTCACGCCTACCAGGCCGAGGATCGGAGCGTTTACTTCCGCATCGCCTCGTTCCCGAGTTACGGGAAACTCGCCCACCTGAACCTGGACGAACTCCGTCCCAGCGGTCGGGTGAGTTCGGACGATTACGAGAAAGAGAACATCGGTGACTTCGCCCTCTGGAAAGCGTGGGAC
>CAXTFX010000651.1:0-2304 GCA_964243185.1 uncultured Chthoniobacterales bacterium | reverse complement strand
TGACGCACAAGCGGCGTCTGTCCGCGCTCGGGCCGGGCGGCCTGAGCCGGGACCGGGCGGGCTTTGAAGTCCGCGATGTGCATCCGTCGCACTACGGGCGGATCTGCCCCATCGAGACGCCGGAAGGCCCCAACATCGGCCTGATCTCGTCCATGAGCACGTATGCCCGGGTGAACGAGTTCGGGTTCATTGAATCGCCCTACCGCAAGGTGGTCAACGGCAAGGTCACGGACGAATTGGACTTCCTCACGGCGGACCGGGAGGAAAACTACCTTGTCGCCCAGGCGAATTCTAAGCTGGACGCCAATGGCCGGTTCGCCAGCGAGAAAGTGTCCGTGCGCTACCGGGGGGACTTCCTAGAGGTGGAGCCGGCGAAGGTACACATGATGAACATCTCGCCCAAACAACTCGAGTCCGTGGCCGCGGAGTTGATCCCGTTACTCGAACACGATGACGCGAACCGTGCGCTGATGGGCTCGAACATGCAGCGCCAGGGCGTGCCGCTCATCGTGAGCGAGGCGCCGCTGGTCGGCACCGGCATGGAGGGCAAGGTGGCGCGTGATTCCCGCGCGGTCATCGTGGCCGAAGGGAATGGCATCGTTGCCAGCGTCACGGCGCAACAGATCGTTGTCACCAAGGATGGCAACATGCCCGATCCCAAGCGCAAGCTGAAGCACGAGGTGAACGGCGGACCCTACGTCTATGAGCTGCGCAAGTTCATGCGCTCCAACGCCGGGACGTGCGTTAACCAGCGCCCGATCATCAAGCGCGGGCAGAAGGTCAAGGCCGGTGACATCCTCGCCGACGGGCCGAACACGGAGAACGGGGAGCTGGCGCTGGGTCGCAACGTGCTCGTCGCGTTCATGCCGTGGAACGGCTACAACTTCGAGGACGCCATCATGATCTCCGAAAAGGTCGTCAAGGAGGACATTTACACGTCCATCCACATTGATGAATTCGAGATCGGCGCGCGGGACACCAAGCTTGGGCCGGAGGAAATCACGCGGGACATCCCGAATGTGAGCGAGGAGGCATTACGCAACCTCGGCTCCGACGGCGTGATCCGCGTCGGCGCGGAGGTCAAGCCGGGTGACATCCTCGTCGGCAAGATCACCCCGAAATCCGAAACCGAGCTCGCCCCGGAGGAGCGCCTGTTGCGCGCCATCTTCGGCGAGAAGGCTGCCGACGTTAAGGACACCTCGTTGACCGTGCCCTCGGGCACCTACGGGATCGTTATGGACGTGAAAGTTTCTTCCCGCAAGGAGACCGCCGTCAAGGCCAAGCTCACGCCCAGCGAGAGCAAGCGGCAGGCGAAAAACGTCACGGAGGACTACAAAAAGAAGAAGGAGGAACTCATCGAGGAACTGACCGAGGCGTTCTGCAACATCCTCCTCAACGAGAAGATCCCGCTGGACGTGGTCAACGCGGAAACGGGCGAGATCCTGTTGCCCGCGAACCGCAAGATCACAAAGACGCTGCTGCACAAGATGGCCAGCGTGTATGACCACGTGGAGATTGATCCCAGCCCGATCAAGAACAAGGTCCAGGAGATCATCACCGGCTTCGAGCCCCGTTTCCACGAGTTGGAGGAGGAGCAGGAAAAAGCGATGGAGCGGGTGGACGCTGGCGACGACATTGACCCCGGCATCATCAAGCAGGTCAAGGTTTACATCGCCTCCAAGCGCAAGCTCTCGGTCGGCGACAAGATGGCCGGCCGCCACGGCAACAAGGGTGTGGTCGCCAAGATCGTGCCCGAGGAGGACATGCCTTACCTCGCGGACGGGACGCCCGTTGAAATCTGCTTGAACCCGCTCGGCGTGCCGAGCCGCATGAACGTCGGCCAAGTGCTCGAAACGCACTTGGGCATCGCCGCCAAGGCCCTCGGGTTCACGGTCGCGACGCCGGTGTTCGATGGCATCCAGGAACCGCAGATCAAAGAGTATCTCCGGCAAGCCCGCGAGAAGGAGGGTTTCACCTGGGTGCAGGAGAACGGCAAGTCGCGTCTCTTCGACGGCCGCACCGGTGATTCTTTCGACCAGGAGGTCGTCGTCGGCTACATTTATATGCTCAAGCTCGGGCACTTGGTCGCGGACAAGATCCACGCCCGGGCCGTTGGTCCCTACTCGCTTGTCACCCAGCAACCGTTGGGCGGCAAAGCGCAATACGGCGGCCAGCGTTTCGGCGAGATGGAGGTGTGGGCGCTCCAGGCTTACGGCGCGGCTTACACGTTGCAGGAACTCCTCACGGTGAAATCCGACGACGTGCAGGGCCGGACGCGCATCTACGAGAGCATCGTCAAGGGTG
>CAXTFX010000650.1:0-2342 GCA_964243185.1 uncultured Chthoniobacterales bacterium | reverse complement strand
TCTTGCGCGCCAGGGCGTCGCCGAACAGGCTCAGGCCGGCGCCGACGCTCAGGAGGCCGCCGACGGCGAACGGGAGGTGGCGGACGGAGGGGGGCGTGGTCATGCGACGGCTTTCGTTAACAATCGGGCGATGGCCGCGTCGAGGCGCTCGAAGTTCACGGGTTTGACGAGGTGTTCCTGGAAGCCGGCCTCCGCCGTGCGCGCCAGGTCGCTCTCCATCCCGTAGCCGCTCAGGGCGATGCCGGGGGGGCCGCCGTCGGGGCGCTTTCGCAGGGTTTCCATCAGGTCGCAGCCGCTGCCGTCGGGCAGGCCGAGGTCGGAGATGAGCAGGTCGAAGGGCCGCTCGGCCGCTTCCACGGCCGCCAGGCCCTCGGCGACGGAGTGGCCGAGGGTCACCTCGTGGCCGCGGCGGCGCAGGAGCAGCTTCATGCCCAGGCAGGTGTCGTGGTGGTCGTCCACCAGGAGGATGCGGGCGCCGGCGGGGCGGTCTGGGGTGGGCGCGGGGGTGTTCACGGGAACGCTGGTGGGCGCCGCGGTTATAGCAGGTGCGGGCACGGTGTCCAGTTCCACGGTGAAGGTGGCCCCGTGGTCGGTGCCGGCGCTGCGGGCCCGGAGCTGGCCGCCGTGGGCTTCGACCAGGGAGCGGGAGATGGCCAGGCCGAGGCCGAGGCCGCCGAAGCGCTGGGTGGTGGCGCTGCCGCCCTGCTCGAAGGCGTTGAAGATGCGTGCGAGCTGCTCGGGGGCGATGCCGATGCCCTCGTCGGTGACTTCGGCGAGGAGGCGGGGGGCATCGGGCGCGGCCGGGGCGTCCGCTTCGGCCGGCACGTTCCCCGTGCGGACGACGAGCCGGCGGCCGCCGGAGGTGAACTTGACGGCGTTTTTGAGCAGGTTCCAGAAGACCTGCTGCAAGCGCGCCGGGTCGGCGTGGGCGAAGTGCGCGCGGGCTTCCAGGCGGAGTTCCACAGTGAGGTTCTTGTCCAGCAGGTCCTGGCGGACGATCTCCAGGGCGAGGCGGATGGCGCGGTGGACGTCGGTGGTTTCCCGGTTGAGCTGGAGCTTGCCGGAGCGGATGCGGGTGAGGTCGAGCAGGTCGTCAATGAGCCGGGCTTCGAGCTGGACGTTGCGGCGGATGACCTCCAGGGCGCGGCGGGCGCCGGGATCGGCCTGGCCGTTCTGGTCGGCGACGTAGCGCTCCAGCTCGGCGACCATCGTGACGACGGGGGTGAGCGGGGTGCGTAGCTCGTGGGACAACTGGGCGAAGAACTGGTCCTTGGCGGCGTTGGCCTCGATGAGCTCGTGGCGCAGGGCGTAGTCCTCCGTGGCGTCCTCGACGAGGCAGAGGATGCCCAGGACGCGGCCGTCGTCGTCCTGGAGGCGCAGGAGGTTGAGGTTGAGGTAGCGGCGGCGGTGCGTGCCGGGCTCGTGGCGCTCCTCGACGGCGCGGAAGGGGACGCCGGTCTTGAGCACGCGGCCGAGGGTGCGCGAGGAGGCCAGGGGCATTTTCTTGAACTCGGCGCCGACGGCCGTTTCCCCCGCGTGGAGCATCCCCAGGGAGCGCAGGATGGCGTTGAAGTGTTCGTTGGCCTGCTGGAACCGGCCGGTGAAGGCGTCCACGAGGGCGATGCCGACGGGGAGGTGGGCGAGGATGTTCTCGGAAAAGACCTGCTCGCGCTGGGCGAGGAGGTTGGCGTTGAGCTGGCGGCGGTAGAGGGCGGCGAGGCTGTAGGCGGCGACGGCGCAGCCGGTCACCAGCCAGCCGACCATGAGCAGGGTCTGAGCGCGCATGTCGCGCACGGGCTGGTGGACGATGGCGGCGGGCTCCTCCAGCACGGCGGTCCAGCCGGCGCGCTCGACGGGGCAGAAGAAGAAGGCGCGGCCGTCGGCCTCCATCTGCCCGGCGGGCTGGAGGTGAATTGCGTTGAACAGGGCCGGGGGCAGGAGGACGTCCTGGTTGGCGTTGACGCCGAGCTGGCGGTTGAACAGCGGCCGGCCGCGGCCATCAATGAGCTGCGGGACGGCCATGCCGCGGCCCGGCGTGCCGGCGGAGGCCAGCCGGACGCCCATGCGCTCGATCAGGGTATCGGCGCCGAGGTAGCCGAGGAGGTTGCCGCCGCCGTCGCGCACCGGGGACACGGCGCTGGTGACGGGCCGTCCGTCCGTGGGCCGGGCATAGACGGGGGAGATGCTGAAGCCGAGCCGGGTGTCGGCGCTGGCCTCGGTGGGCGGGATGGCGTCCGCGCCGGTGCGCCAGTGCTCGACGGCGTAGGGCTGGAGGAGCAGCCCGGGGTCCGGCGGGGGCACGGCGGCGAGCAGGCGACCGTCGCGGTCGGTCAGGTAGAACC
>CAXTFX010000649.1:0-2344 GCA_964243185.1 uncultured Chthoniobacterales bacterium | reverse complement strand
GCGATGGGGCGGCCGTTGATGTCCGTGCGGTAGGCGGTGGGATTGGCCAGCGGAATCCCGGTGACCGGGTCCCGTGCGGGCTCGCCCGGGGTGTTGGCCGCCCGGGGCACGCGCAAATCATTCTCCTGCCGGGCGCCCTGGTAGCCGAAGATGACGGCGACGCCGAGTTGGGGCAGGGCGCGGGCGCGGAGGGTGACGGCTTGGCCCAGGGCGCGCTCCACGTCGGCGCGGGCGCGGTTGATCTCCGGGTTGTGGGCCACGGTTTCCCGCAGGCAATCCTCCAGGGTCAGGGTTTCGGCGCGGGACCGGGCGGCGGGGGAGTGCAGCAGGAGGAGCACGAGCCCCCCGACCAGGGCGGGCCAGGGTGCCGCCCACCGTCGCGGGCCGCGGGGCACCACCACCTCACGCGCCTTCATTTCGCGCCCTCCCCGCGACGAGGTTTAAACTCCCCGCCGCTGACCGTGGGCAGGCCCGAGGGGGCTGTTTCCCCCATCGCGCGGTCGAGCCGGGCCAGGGCGAGGCGGTAGCCGAACAGGGCGGCGAGCCGCGTGGTCTGCGCGCGCGTCAGGTCCAGCCGGCTCTGGAGCACCTCCAACTGGGAGGCCAGGCCGACGCCGACGTTGGTGTTGACCAGCCCGAGGCTCTCGCGCGCCAGGCCGACGTTGCCCTCCACGGCGCGCAGGGTGGCGCGGGCCTGGTCAATGGCCTCGTAGGCCAGCCGCACCTCCGCCTGCACGGTGAGGCGCTGCTGGCGGAGCCCCTCGGCGGCGGCCAGCACGCGGGCGCGGTCGGCCCGCACGCGCCCCAGGGTGGCGCCGCCGTCGAAGACCTGCCAGGCGCCCTGCACGCCGACGGTGTAGCCGTTATAATAATCCCGGGTGGCCGACAGGCTGGGCTCGGAGAACACGTCGTAACCGGCGAAGACGTCCACCCGCGGGCGGGTGGCGGCCTTGTCCACCGTGATCTGCCGGTTGGCGTTGTCCAACTCCAGGCGGCGGCTGGCCAGCTCCGGGCGCTGGACCTCGGCGCGGTGCAGGGCCACGTCCAGGGAGGGCGGGGCCGGCATCGTCTCCAGGCTGCCGCGCACGCGGAAGGGCGGCCGGGTGCTGCCGGGCGGGTAGGCCACGCCCATCGCCTGGGCCAGGGCGAGGTAGGCCTGGGCGATCTCGGACTGCGTCTGGTAGAGGGCGGGGCGCTCGTTGGCCACGTTGACCTCGACCCGCGAGACGTTGATCTGGGGAACCTGCCCGGCGTTGAACTGACCGCGGGCGCTTTCCAGTTGGCGGCCGAGGATGTCCACCCCCTCCTGACGCACGCCCAGGTTCGCCTCGGCCAACAGGACCTGGAGGGCGGCCGTGCGCGCGGCGAGGGCGACGGTTTCCAGGGCGGCCTTGTAGGCCATCTCGGCGGCGAGGGTGGAGCGTTTGGCGATGTCCACCTGCGCGCGCACGCGGCCGGCGCTGTAGAGGTTCTGGGTGACGCGGGCGGAGAGGGAGTAGTCGTCCGGGCGCCGGTTGGGGTCCTGGGAAGCCTCGGAGGCGAAGCGGGCCTCGCGCCGGAGGTAGTTGCCGCTGGCGCCGACCTGCGGCAGGAAACCCGCCTGGGCCGAGGTGACGCCCCCGCGCGCCGCGTCCACCTGCCGGGCGGCGGCGATGGCGTCGGGGTTGTCGCGCTGGGCGATACGCACGCAATCCTCCAGGGAATAGACGGGGGTCGCGCCGCCCGGGGCCGCGGTTTCGCCCGCCCGGGCGCCGGGGGCCGCGCCCAGAAGGAACGCGAGGAGAGTCACCGCGAGGGCGGGACGACGCGGGGCAGTCAACGGCGACATGGGCGGCGGGAGTTGTAGCCTGACCGCCCCGCCCCCGCCAGCCGGAATCGGCGGGGCAACCACTCCCCGACGCCGGTAGTGGCGCAATCTGACTGGCGGCGAGGGTGGGGTGGCTTATCCCTCAGCCGCCGCGGGGAGGTGCATCGAAAGCGAAAACGGGCGGCGGGCTAGGGATAGCCCGCCCCACCCTCGCCGCCGATTCTTCCAAACTGTGCCACTCCCCGACGCCGCGCACGTTGACGGCGGGGGGCCTTCCGTGTTTACTGGCGCCCTTTCGCCGCTTTCTCCCCGCCGATGCTGAAGACCACGCTTTCCCGGCTCCTCCCTTCCGCGGGCCCGACCGCCAAACCCATCGCTGACCGCTGCCGCTCGGACCTTTCGACGCGGATGCGGCTGAAGTATTCGCCCTACTATCACGTCGTCGAGCGGACCGACGGGGTGAACATCGTCGTGGACGGCCGGCCGTTGCTGATGATGTCGTCCAACGAATACCTCGGCCTGTCCACGCACCCGGAC
>CAXTFX010000648.1:0-2354 GCA_964243185.1 uncultured Chthoniobacterales bacterium | reverse complement strand
CGGCAGGGCGAGGTGGACGAAGCGCACGTCGTTGGTCCGCACCGCGTGCTCGCCGATCCGCAGTTCCTGCAACAGGGCAAGCTCGCTGCTCCCGCCCCTGCCGCCCGCGTCGAACATCCTCGTCCGCGATTGCCAGCGCGCCGCGCGCAAGCCCTCCAACTGCCCGGGGTTCACGCAGGTGAAGCCCGCCCCGGTGTCCACGACCATGCGCGCCTCCACCCCGTTGAGCCGCGTGCGGACGAAGTAACCGGCGCCCGGCCGGTAGTCCAGGGGCACCTCCACCATCCCCGCCGACCGCAGGGCCGGACCGAGGTCCACCCCCGCGCCGCGGCCGGGAGCGTGCAGATACATCATCCCGTTTTGCAGGTCGAGCACCGCCCCGCAGGCCGCCAGGAAGGGCGCCCCGAGGTAGCCGTCGCCCTGGCCTTGGCCGCCCCGGCCGCGGAAGGCGAACGGGTTGTTGACGAAGAGCAGCGGCACGCCCGCCAGCTCCACGTTGCCCAGGCGCACGCGCTCGGCCCGGGCCCCGCGCAGCCCGCCCAGCCGCGTGCCGTGGGCGGCGACCAGCGCGCCCTCGTTGCCGGGCAGGGCGGTGGCGGTGGCGCCGAGTTCGGCCACGGCGGAATCGTGGAGCAGGAGACCCCCGCCGCCGTAGCCCGTGTCCACGACGAGGCGTTCGCGGCGGCCGTTGATCTCCACGTCCACGGCCAGGACGTTGTGACCGATCACGCGCAGGGGCACGGCGCCGTAGCCCTTGTCCCGCAACGCCTCCAGCGACAGGGCGCGGGCCGGGGGCGCGGCGGCGGCCGACAGCAGGCAGGCGGCGGCGAAGGAAACGGCGAGACGGGGGAGGTTCATGCGCGCGGATTCTCTCCAACCGACCCGGCCCCGCAACGGTTTTTTCGCGCTGGCGGCACCCCCGGCGCGGTGGGAAACTCGCGCCCGTCCATGCCGCCCCTCCTGCGCTTCCTCGCCCGCCGGCTCCTGGCGATGGCGGCCGTGCTGCTGGGCGTCGTGACGCTGACCTTTTTCGTCAACCGCCTCGCCCCCGGCGGCCCGTTCGACCGGGACCGCAAGGTGCCCCCGGCCATCGAGGCGGCGCTGAACAAACGCTACAACTTGGACGACCCGCTCCTTGTCCAATACGGGAAATACGTCGGCAACATCCTCCGCGGCGACCTCGGGATTTCCTTCAAATACCGGGACCGCTCGGTCAACGAGATCCTCGCGCAGACGCTCCCGGTCTCCGCCACCCTCGGCGCCGTGGCCTTCGTCCTCGCCGCCGTCACCGGCGTGTGGGTCGGCGTCGTCGCGGCGACGCGGCCGGGGTCGGCGGCGGACCTCGCGGTGCGCTTGCTCGCCCTCGGGGCCATCTCCGTGCCGACGTTTGTCACGGGGCCGGCGGCGGTGCTGGGGTTCGCGCTCACCCTCGGGATGTTCCCCGTCGGCGGCTGGGGGCGGCCGGCGAACGTCGTCCTGCCCGCCCTGGTCCTCGCCGCGCCGTATGTCGCCTACGTCGCCCGGCTGATGCGCGGCAGCTTGCTGGAGGTCCTCGGCCAGGACTTCATCCGCACCGCCCGCGCCAAGGGGCTGTCCGAGCGCCGCGTCGTTTACGGCCACGCGCTGAAGGTCGCCATCCTGCCGGTCGTCTCCTTCCTCGGCCCGCTGGCGGCCAACCTGCTCACGGGTTCGCTGATCGTGGAATACGTCTTCCAGATTCCGGGCATGGGCGGGTTTTTCGTGAACTCCGTGCTCAACAGCGACTATTTCCTGCTCGGCGGCGTGGTGATCGTGTATTGCGCCCTGCTGGTCGGGATGAACCTGCTCGGGGACATCGCCTACACGCTGCTCGACCCGCGGGTGAAGCTCTCGTGAAGTGGGAAATGGGAAGTCGGAGGTGGGAAGTTGGGGAATCGGAATGATGAAAACAACCCGGAGTCCGCAGTCCGCCGCCTCCGCGTCGTTGGACGGTGCTGCGCTGATCCCGGCCCCACTTCCCACCTCCCACTTCCCGCTTCCCACTTTCCTCCGCCGTCGCCCCGCCATCGTCCTTTCCCTGCTCGTCCTCGGGGTCATCGCCCTCGCGGCCATCTTCGGCCCGCTGTTCCTGCCGGCGTCCTTCGCCCAGCCCAGTCCCGACCGGGCCGACCAGTTCCTGCCGCCGCTGACCCGCGGCCACGTCCTCGGCACGGACCTCAACGGGCGGGACGTGCTCTACCGCCTGTTCATCGGCGCGCGCATTTCCCTCCTCGTCGGCCTGAGCGGGGCGGTGGTTTCCCTGTTCGTCGGCACGGCCTACGGGCTGGTGTCCGGCTACGTCGGCGGGCGCACGGACGCCGGTATGATGCGCGGCG
>CAXTFX010000647.1:0-2357 GCA_964243185.1 uncultured Chthoniobacterales bacterium | reverse complement strand
CCGGCGGGGTGCCCCGCGCCGCCGCCAGGGGCGGCCCGGCGCCGGCCCCGGGGGGAGCCGGGGGGTCCTCGGCGATGATGACCTCACCCGCCAGCGGCGGCGGTCGGCGGGCGAGGTCGCTCCGCAGGACGGGCAGGTCCGGCCAGGGGTCCGGCTCGAGGGGCGCCTCGGCGCCGTCGGTGCGCGGGCCCGGGATGCCCAGGGAGCGCAAGGTTTCCGGGTCGGTCTCCCCCGAGACGGCCAGGCGTTTGCGCTCCTGGTAACGCCGGAGCGCGCCCACGGTGCCCCGGTTGGGCACGCCGTCAATGTCCCCGAAGTAGAGGTTGCGCTTCCGTAGCTCCTCCTGGGTGCGGCGCACGGTGTCGTCCGCGCGCGTGGTGGCCATCCCGGCCAGGAGGATCGGCGGGAAGAGCAGCAGCCACCGCCCGAGGGCAGCGGCCAGGGGGCGGCGAGCGGGGCTTTGGGGTGTTGGCGGGGGCGGTCGCATGGGGTCGGATCGGGCGGCGGGAGGGGTGCGGAGGTTCGCCCTGATTCTTGACGGGGACACCCGGAAATCATGCCCCCCGCACCGGGCCGCGGGCGGCCTCGGGGCGTTCGGCGCGCGAAGAGCAGGGGAAATCGTCCTCCACCGCTGTTTTCATGCCACGTTTCCCCGTTTCCTACCCGTGCCGCGAGTTTCCCTGGCGCTGGCCGCGGCTCCTTCTCCCCGTGCTCTTTTCCCTCCTCCCCGCCACCGTCATCCCCGCGGCCGAGCCGATCCGGTTCACGGAGTATGACCTGCCCAACGGGTTGCACGTCATCCTGGCCCCCGAGCGCACCGCGCCCGTCGTGGCCTCCTACGTCCTCTACCACGTCGGCTCCAAGGACGAGCGGCCGAACCGCACCGGCTTCGCGCACTTCTTCGAGCACCTGATGTTCGAGGGCAGCGAGCACATCGCCCGCGGGGAACTGGACAAATACGTCAACGCCGCCGGGGGCAACCTCAACGCCTCCACCTCCTTCGACGAGACCAACTACCACCTCAACCTGCCCGCCAACCAGCTCGGCCTGGCCCTGTGGATCGAGAGCGAGCGGATGCTCCACGCCAAGATTGACCCGGCCGGCGTCGAGACCCAGCGCCAGGTCGTCAAGGAGGAACGCCGGCTGCGCTACGACAACCAGCCCTACGGCGGGCTGTTCGAGGAGATGGCCAAGCTCGTCTTCGCCGGCACGCCGTATTCCTGGGTGCCCATCGGCAGCGTGCAATACATTGACGCGGCGACCCTGGAGGAGTTCCGGGCGTTCTACCGGAAGTATTACCTGCCCAACAACGCCACCCTGGTCCTCGCGGGCGACTTCGCGGAGGAACCGACCAAGGAGCTGGTCGCGCGGTTCTTCGGTCCGATCCCCCGCGGCCCCGAGCCCGAGCGGCCGGCGGTCCCCGACCGGCCGCAGACGGAACCCCGGCGCGTCGAGGTCAGCCGGCCGAACACGCCCCTGCCCGCCACGCTCCACGCCTGGCGCGTGCCCCCGCAGACGCACCCGGACGCCTACGCCATTGACCTGTTGACCAACATCCTCGCCGGCGGGCGTTCCTCGCGCCTCTACCGCCGGCTGGTGGACCGGGAACAGGCCGCGGCCGAGGCGGAGGCGTTCCCGTTCCTCCAGGAAAAAACGGGCATGACCGGGGTGTTCGCCGTGGGCAACCCGGACGTGACGCTGGAGAAGCTCGACGCGCTCATCGCGGAGGAGCTCGACGCCGTGAAGCGCGACGGCGTGACGGAGGCGGAGTTCCAGAAGGCCCGCAACGCCAAGGAGTCCGAGCTGGCCGCCTCCTACGGCACGATGGCGGCCCGCGCCCGCGCCCTAGCTTCGTTCCACGTCTTCTACGGCGACACGGACCTCGTGAACACCGAGCTGGCCAACTACCTCAAAGTGACGCGGGAGGACCTGCGGCGGGTGGCGAACCGCTACCTCACGGTGGAGGGGGAAAACGTGCTGCACTACCCGCCGGCCGCGGAGGCGGGGAAGGACGGCGGCTAGAGCGGTTTTCGTCTGCCGGTGCCGGCTTAACGGCCGTTCCCCAACAGCCGGCGCAGGAAACCACCCAACCCGCCGCCGACCGGAGGCGGCGGGACCGGGGGCGGTGAACCGGTCCCCTCGCCGCCCCGCACCAGGCCCGCCAACAGCGTGATGGCCAGGGCCGCCGCCGTCGGGAAAGTTCCCTCCCCGGCCGCGGCCTCGCGCAACGCGACCGCCGCCGCGCCGGGCTCGGCCAGCAGAGCGCCGACGATCCCGGCGAGAGCCGCGGCCGGGTCGGGGGCGCCGCCGCCCGCGCCGGGGAGAGGCTCGAGGGTGAAGTTCCCCCACCCGGTCGG
>CAXTFX010000646.1:0-2372 GCA_964243185.1 uncultured Chthoniobacterales bacterium | reverse complement strand
CTCGCCCTCCTGCGCGTGATGCTGGAGTCCCGCCACGGCGACCTCCGCCAGGAATCCCTCAACCGCCAGGGCAAGGGGCATTTCCACGTTTCCAGCATGGGCCATGAGGCGATGGCCGTCCTCGCCCGCGCCCTGGGGGCCGGGGACATGGGCTGCATGTATTACCGCGACCGGGCGTTCCTGCTCGGCCGCGGGGCGACGACCCGCGAGCTGGCCCTGGACTACTTCGCCAAGCGCGACTCCTCCACCGGCGGCCGGCAGATGCCCGCCCACGGCTCCTACAAGCGCCTCGGCTTCTGGAGCGTCGCCACCCCGACCGGCGCGCAGCTCCTGCCGGCCTGCGGCATGGCCTGGGGCATGAAAATGGACGGCCGGCGCGACCTCGTCGTCACCTCCCTGGGCGACGCCGCCACCCGGCAGGGGGACTTCTACGAGGCCATGTGCTTCGCCCTGGAACGTTCCCTGCCCGTGCTGTTCGTCGTGGAGGACAACGGCTACGGCATCTCCACGCCTACCCGGCACACGAACCCCCTCGCCATCGGCGCGCTGCCCGCCGAGCTCTGGCGCGTCGTGGACGGTCGCTCCGTCCAGGAGATGCACCGCGCCAGCGTCGAGAGCATCGCCCAGCTCCGCGCCGGCGACGGCCCGGTCTGCCTGTGGGTGCGCTTTGAACGGCTGAGTTCCCACACCTCCTCCGACGACCAGAAGCTCTACCGCTCCGCCGAGGAGATGGCCGCCCTAGAAGCCGGCGACCCCATCCGGCGGTTGCGCGACGAGCTCATCGCCGCGGGCAGTTTAACCGCGGAGGATTACCAGAAGCTCGACGCCGACATCAAGGACCAGGTCCGCGCGGACTACGCCGCCGCCGAACGGGCGGAGGACCCGCGCCGCGAGGAGATGTTGACCGAGATCATCGGTCCCGCCCCGCGCTTCGGGTTGGACGAGGTCGTCCTGCCCCCCGGCAAATACCGGATGGGCGACACGGTGAACGGCACCCTGCGCCGCGCGCTGGAGCAGAACCCCGGCGTGGTCCTGTTCGGCGAGGACATCGAGGACCCCAAGGGAGGGGTGTTCCGGTTGACGAAGGGGCTCACGACCGCCTTCCCCGGCCGCGTCCACAACTCGCCGCTCGCCGAGTCCACGATTCTCGGCGTCGCCTGTGGCCTGGCCTCCTACGGCAAGCGCCCCATCTTCGAGTTGCAGTTTATTGACTTCATCGCCCCCGCCTGGAACCAGCTCGTCACGAACTTTAGCACCCTGCGCTGGCGCTCCAACGGTGAATGGACCTGTCCCGCCGTGATTTACGCCCCCTGCGGCGCGTATCTCCCCGGCGGGTCCCTCTGGCACTCGCAAACGAACGAAGCCGCCATCGCCCACTTCCCCGGCCTGCGCGTGGTCATGCCCTCCACGCCGGAGGATGCCGCCGGCTACTTCTGGACCGCGCTCCACGCGGAGGACCCGACCATCATCCTGCTCCCGAAGCACCTCCTCTGGGTCGAGCGCGAACTCCCCGCCCCCGCCGCGCCCGTTCCCTTCGGTCGGGCCCGCAAGATCCAGCACGGCCACGACGTGACGGTGGTCGCCTGGGGCGACACCGTGGAGGTCTGTGCCAACGCCCTCGCGCAGGCTGGCGACGAGATTTCCGCGGACTTTTTCGACCTCCGCTCCATCGTGCCCTGGGACCGCGAGGCCCTGGCCGTCTCGGTGGCCCGCACCGGCCGCCTCGTCGTCGTGCAGGAGGACACGGAGAACTGCTCCGTCGGCCAGATGGTCGTCTCCGCCCTCGTCGCCGATCCCCACGTCTGGCCGGAACTCCGCGCCGCCCCGGCGCTGGTGAGCAAGGGCAACGTGATGATCGGCTACAACCCCATCCTCGAGTTCGCCGCGTTGCCCGACGTGGAGCGGGTGCTCGCCGCCCTGCGCCAAGTCATGCAAGGTGGGCAACGCGCCGCCAACGCCGCGGTCCGCCCGCTGCCCGCCACCGGCACCGCCGGGGCCGCCCCCTCCGACTCCGGCCCAGCCGTGGACATGGTGGCGGATGCCTTCAACGAACCCGAAGATGCACCCGCGGCGGATGCTGGCCACCCCGCACCCCGCACCCCGCCCCCGGTGTCCGGCGGCGCCGCCGAAGTCACCGTCCGCGTCCCCATCCTCGGCGAGGGCATCCGCCACGCGCGCGTCGTCGCCCTGCTCAAGCAACCCGGCGACGCCGTTTGCCCGGACGATCCGCTCTGCGAACTGGAAACGGACAAGGCCGTCTATCCCGTCGAGAGCGCCAACGCCGGCGCGTTCGGGGAATGGCTCGTGGCCGTCGGCGACAACCTGGACATCGGCGCCGCGCTCGGCACCATCCAGGCGACGGACGCCGCGGC
>CAXTFX010000645.1:0-2386 GCA_964243185.1 uncultured Chthoniobacterales bacterium | reverse complement strand
AGGCTGCCGACGCCGGCTTGGTCAATGGATGCGAACGGGTTCACCGGCAGGATTTCGCTCTCCTGGTAATGCGGCAGGAACGAGCCGGAGTCGTCGCGGCTCATGCCCAGCGTCGTTTGCGTCAGGTCATTCGTGCCGAAGGAGAAGAACTCCGCCGTTTTGGCGATCTCGTCCGCCACGACGCAGGCGCGGGGGATTTCGATCATGGTGCCGACGAGGTAATCAATCTTCTTAATTCTCTTCTCCGCGGCGACCGCCTTGGCGACGGCGTGAACGACGTCCACCTGAAGCTGGAGCTCGCGGGAGAACCCGACCAGCGGGATCATCACCTCCGCCTTGACCGGGGTGCCCTCGGCCATGACTTCGGCGGCGGCCTCAAAGACGGCGCGGGCCTGCATCTCGGAAATCTCGGGATACGAGATGCCCAGACGGCAGCCACGGTGCCCGAGCATCGGGTTGAACTCGTGCAGCGCATGGACGCGGGCGGCGATCTTCTCCGCGGGGATGCCCAGCTTCCCGGCCAGCGCCGTTTGCGCGGCGGTGTCGTGCGGCAGGAACTCGTGCAGCGGTGGGTCCAGGAAACGGATCGTCGCGGGCAGGCCTTTCAACTCGCGGAAGATTCCCGCGAAATCTTCTTTCTGGTAGGGTAACAGCTTCGCCAACGCCGCCTTACGGGCGTCGGTGCCTTCGGCGAGGATCATCTCGCGCATGGCATCAATGCGGTCGCCCTCGAAGAACATGTGCTCGGTGCGCGTCAGCCCGATGCCCTGCGCGCCGAAGGCGACGGCGTTAGCCACCTGCTCGGGCGTGTCGGCGTTCGTGCGGATATCGAGCGTGCGGAAGCCGTCGGCATACTTCATCAGCGCGTCGAACTGGTGGAACGCCCGGCTGTCCTCCGGCTTCAGCGTCCGGGCCACGAGCACCTGCACGACCTCGGACGGCGCCGTCTTCACCTCACCCGCGAACACCTCGCCGCTGGTGCCGTCAATGGAGATGAAATCGCCTTCTTTCAGCGTCACACCCCCGGCCGAAACCGTCCGCGTCGCGTAGTCCACGACCAGGTCGGCGGCGCCGCAGACGCACACCTTGCCCATCTGCCGGGCGACCAGCGCCGCGTGCGAACTCACGCCGCCGCGGGCCGTCAGGATGCCCTCGGCTGCGATCATGCCGCGCAGGTCTTCCGGCGACGTTTCCACGCGCACCAGCACGACTTTCTCGCCGGCGTCCACGCGGGACACGGCGTCCCTGGCGTTGAAAACCACCTTGCCGCTCGCTGCGCCGGGGCCGGCGGGGAGGCCCTTGGCGATGACCTTGGCGCTCTTGACGGAATCACGGTCGAAGATGGGCGCCAAAATCTGGCTCAGGGAGTCCGCCGGGATGCGCTTGACGGCGTCCTGCTTGGAAATCAGCCCTTCCTCGACCATCTCGACGGCGATGCGGACGGCGGCGGTGCCGGTGCGTTTGCCGTTGCGGGTTTGCAGGATGAACAGGCGGTTATCCTCCACCGTGAACTCCAGGTCCTGCATGTCGTGGAAGTGGCTTTCCAGCAGGTCGCGAATCCGCAACAACTCCGCGTGCGCGGCCGGCATTTCTTCCGCCAGCTTCGCGACGGGGTGCGGGGTGCGGACGCCGGCAACGACATCCTCGCCCTGCGCGTTGATGAGATACTCCCCGTAGAACACCTTCTCGCCGGTGGCCGGGTCGCGGGTAAAGGCCACGCCCGTCGCGGACGTTTCGCCCATGTTGCCGAACACCATCGTCTGCACGTTGACGGCCGTGCCCCACTCGTGCGGGATGCCGTATTTGCGGCGGTAAACGATGGCCCGGTCGTTGTTCCACGACCCGAACACGGCGCCGACCGCGCCGAACATCTGCTCGCGGGCGTCCTGCGGGAACGTCTGGCCGGTGCGCTCGTGGATCAGGTCCTTGAAGCGCTGCACCAGCGTCTTGAGGTGGTCCACGGTCAACTCCAGGTCGTCCTTCACGCCGTTCTCGTGCTTCAGGTGGTCAATGACCTCCTCGAAGGGGTCGTGATCCTCACCCTCGCGCTTCTGCACGCCCATGACGACGTCGCCATACATCTGGAGAAAACGACGATAGGAATCGTAAGCGAACCGCGCGTTGCCCGACTTCGCGGCGACGATCTCGACTACCGTGTCGTTCATCCCGAGGTTCAGGATCGTGTCCATCATCCCCGGCATCGAGTCCCGCGCGCCGGAGCGGACGGACAACAACAGCGGGTTCTCCGCCCCGCCGAGCTGTTTGCCGACGCTCGCCTCGATCTTCGCCAGCGCCGCCTCGACCTGCGCGTTGAGTTCCGGCGGATACGAGCGGCCGTGGTCGTAGAAATAGGTGCAAACCTCCGTGGTGATGGTGAACCCCGAGG
>CAXTFX010000644.1:0-2388 GCA_964243185.1 uncultured Chthoniobacterales bacterium | reverse complement strand
CTCCCGGCCAGAGCGTCCGCCGCATCCAGCGGCCGGCGAGGGCCTCCAGGTGGTCCTCCGGGTCGGGAGCGTGGTAGCGGGGACCGCGCCGGCTGGTGGCGGCGCGGGCCTCGGCGAGCACGGCGAGGACCTCCTCGTCGGGGTTCGCCGGCGGGACGGGCTGCCGGGGGCGCAGCCGGTGCTCACGCGGGGAGGGGGCCGCGCGCGGCGTGTTTTCCTGCTCGCGGCGGCGGCCGATGAGGTCCTGCAAGCGCCCGGCCAGGGCCAGGATTTCCTCGTCGGGCGCGACGGCGGCCGGGACATCCTCGCGGGCCCGCCGTTTCAAGGGCGGCCGGGAGGGATCGGGTGGGAAAGTCGGGATGTCCATGCGTGCGTCAGGCGCCCGGCGGAAAGCGGCGAGGGCGGCGGGAACATCGAACATCCCGCGTCCAACATCCAACCGCGAAGGGACGGCGGGGCGGCTGTGGCGTCCCCCTCCGGCTTCGACGCCGAATAGACCGCCGGCGAAAGTCTTTTTTGTCCGCAGATGACGCAGATTGCCGCAGATTATTTCAGAAGGGGTTCGGAGTGTTGCCAGCGGCTGTCTCCTGCCTTCTCTCCACCCTTATAAAATCTGCGGATATCTGCGTCATCTGCGGACAAAACTCCGCGCGGCCCACCCTCGCCGGCGGTCTAACGTTGAACGGTCAATGTTCCCTCCGCCATCCGCCTTCGCTTCATGCCGTCTTCCTCCCCTTGCCGCCTGGCCCTGCTCGCCGTTACCCTCCTGGCCATGTCTGCCGCCCCGCTCCGGTCCGCCGCCGAACCTCCCGATTGGCGCACGCGCGCGGAGGCGACGGATTACCGGGAAACGGCCCGTTACGAGGAAACGGCCGAATACTGCCGGCGCCTGGCCGCGGCGCACCCGGAAGCCATCCACCTCCAGTCCCTGGGCCGTTCCCCGGAGGGGCGCGACGTGCTGGCGCTGGTCGTTTCCACGGCCGGCCACTTCACCCCGGAGGCGGCGCGGGGGGCAGGCGAGGAGGTCGTATTCGTCAATGCCTGCATCCACCCCGGCGAGTGCGAGGGCAAGGACGCCGGGCTGGCGCTGCTGCGCGACCTGCTGGTTCACGGGGAGAACGCCCGCGACCCGATCCTCGACGGGACCACGCTGCTGTTCGTGCCCATCCACGGCGTGGACGGGCACGAGCGGTTCGGCCCGTTTCACCGCATCAACCAGCTCGGTCCCACCGGCGGCCAGGGCTGGCGGACCACCGCGCAGAACCTCAACCTCAACCGCGACTGGATGAAGGCGGACGCCCCGGAGATGCGCGCCGTCCTCGGGCTCTGGCGGGCGTGGCAGCCGGACCTGCTCATTGATTCCCACACCACCGACGGCGCGGACTACCAGTATGACCTGACCTGGAGCCTCGCGACCCACGCCGACCAGCACCCGGCCGTCGCCGCGTGGCAGCGGGAGGCGTTCGAGGGGCACATCTTCCCGGCGCTGGAAAACCGCGGGCACAAGCTGGCGCCCTACGTCGTCCTCAAGAACCCAGCGGATCCCCGCGAGGGCTTCGAGGACGGCGCCGCCCCGCCGCGGTTTTCCACGGGCTACGCCGCCGTGCGCAACCGGGCCGGGCTGCTGGTGGAAACGCACTCGCTCAAGGACTACCGCACGCGGGTCGTGGCGACGTATGACCTGCTGCGCGCCACCCTGGAATACCTCCACGCCCACCCCGGCGCCCTAGCCCGCGCGACCCGGCAGGCGGACGAGGACACGGCCGCGCGCCGGCTGCCGCAGCCGTTCCCGCTGGGCTTCAAGGTCGGGCCGGGCAGCGTGCCGTTCCCTTTCCGCGGCTACGCCTACACGCGGACGCTTTCCCCGGTTTCCGGCCTGCCGACGATCCGCTTTGACGCCGCGCGGCCGGAGACGTGGACGGTGCCCTTCTTCAACGACCTCCAGCCGGCGCGCACGGTCACGCCGCCGCGCTTCGGTTACGTCGTCCCGGCGGCGTGGACCGTGGTCCTGGAACGGCTGCGGGAGCACGGGATCGCGTGGACGACGCTGGCCCAACCGTTGACGGCGGAGGTGGAGACCTACGAGTTCAGCCGCGTGGAATGGGAGGCCATGCCGTTCGAGAACCACCACGCCATCAAGGAGATGGAGGCCAAGCCCGTGCGCCGCCGGATGGAGTTCCCCGCCGGCTCGGCCGTGGTGGACCTCGCGCAACCCGCGGCCAAGGTCATCGTGCACCTGTTGGAGCCCGACGGCCCGGACAGCCTGCTGCGTTGGGGCTACCTGGACGCGATCTTCGAGCAGAAGGAATACGCCGACGACTACCTGATGGAGCCGATGGCGCGGGAGCTGTTGGCCAAGGAACCGGCGCCGGCCGCGGAGTTTGAGAA
>CAXTFX010000643.1:0-2391 GCA_964243185.1 uncultured Chthoniobacterales bacterium | reverse complement strand
GCTCCGGCGGGCCGGCGGGGGCGCGGGTGCGCGGCGCCCTGGTCGTCGTGCAGATCGCCGTCACCCTGGGGCTGCTGGCCGGGGCGGGGCTGCTCGGGCGCAGCTTCGCGGGCCTGCTGCGGACGGCGCCGGGGCTGCGGACGGAGCGCGTGTTGAGCCTGGGCGTTTCCCTCCCGGAGAGCCGTTACCCGGACGCCCCCCGGCGCGCGGAGCGCTACCGGCAAATCCTGGCGCAAACCGGCGCCGTGCCGGGCGTGGCGGGCGTGGCGATGGCCTCGACGACGCCCTTCAACTGGTCGCTGACGTTTCCCTTTCTGCTCGACGGCCAGGCCGCCTCGGACCCGGCCACGGCCCGGCAGACGACGTGCTACGACGCGGTGAACCCGGAATACTTCGCCACGCTGGACGTGCCCCTGCGCGCCGGCCGGGCGTTCGGCGCGGGCGACACGGCGGACACCCTGCCGGTGGCCGTGGTCAGCGAGGGGTTCGCGCGCCGCTTCCTGCCCGCCGGGCGCGACCCGCTGGGCCAGCGGGTCTCGTTCCCGAACGCCCGCGCGCCGGTGCCGTTGACGGTCGTGGGCGTGGCGGCGGACGTGCGCCGGGCCGGGCTGGACAAGGAGGCGCCCGCGCAGGTGTATGTCCCTTATCTCCAACGGCCGACGACCTTCGCCACCCTGTTCGTGCGCGCGGCCGGCGCGGTGCCGGCGCCCTCGTTGACCCGGCCGGTGCAAAACGCCGTCTGGGCGCTGGACGCCGACCAGCCGATCACGAACGTCTCCACGCTGGCGGCGGCGCTGCGGAACAGCGTCGGGCCGACGCGGCTCTACCTGGCGCTCTTCGCCGGGTTCGGCGCGCTGGCGCTCGGGCTGGCCGCCCTGGGGGTTTACGGCACGACCGCGCACACCGTCGGCCAGCGCACGCGCGAGATCGGCATCCGCGTGGCGCTCGGGGCGACCGCGCGGGACGTGCTCCGGCTGGTGCTCGGGCAGGGCGCGGCGCTCGTGGCCGGCGGGCTGGCGCTCGGGCTGGCGGGGGCGTGGGGGCTGACGCGGCTGCTGGGGAGCTTGCTCTACGGCGTCGGCCCCGGCGACCCGTGGACGCTCGGGGCCGGGGCGGCGCTGCTCGGCGTGGTCGCGCTGGCGGCCTGCTGGCTGCCGGCCCGGCGGGCCACGCGGATCAACCCCGTGGAGGCGTTGCGCCAGGAGTGAACGACACCATCGTGGGTAGGACCATGAGCAATGGGCATCCCGTGCACGGCCAGCAGCACAGGCCCTCTAGGACCCATCAGACCTATACGATCCATCCCGGGAGGCCACACCTGCCCCCGAACTGAGAACCAACCCATGACCACCCTCCTCCACGACCTCCGCCACGGCCTGCGCGCGCTGGCCCGCCAGCCGCTCTTTACCACCCTCGCCGTCCTGACCCTCGCCCTCGGCATCGGGGCGAACACGGCCGTGTTTTCCGTCGTGGACGCCGTGCTGCTCCGTCCGTTGCCCTTTCCCGAGCCGGACCGGCTGGTGGCCATCTACTCCCGCACGCCGACGTTCCCGCAGTCCTCCATCTCCCTGCCGGATTTCACCGACTGGCGGGCGGGGCAGCGTTCGTTCACGGACCTGACGATGATGCGCCGCGGCGACTTCGCCCTGTCCACCGGCAACGGGGCCGCGCCGGAAACCGTGCCGGGCGCGCAGGTTTCGGCGGAGTTCTTCCGGGTGCTGGGCGTCACGCCGCGGCTGGGGCGGGACTTCACGCCGGAGGAGGACACGCCGGGCGGGGGGCGGGCGGTCATCCTGGGAGAAGCCCTCTGGCGGCGGCGCTTCGGGGCGGACCCGGCCGTGCTGGGCCGGCGGGTGACGGTGGACGGCATCCCGCGGGAGATCGTCGGCGTGGTCCCGGCGGCCGCGCAGTATCCCCGGCGGCTCCGGGACCTCTGGGTGCCCCTGGGCGAATACCGCGTCAAGGAATCCGCCCAGGCCCGGGACAACCGCGCCGGCGGCTCCGCCGTGGGCCGGCTCAAACCGGGCGTGACCCTGGCCGCGGCGCGGGCGGACCTGGACGGCATCGCGGCGGAACTCGAACGCCGTTACCCGGAGGCCGACGCCGCGCATCGCCTGAACGTCCAGCCGCTGCTGGAGAGCGCCGTCGGTGAATACCGCCAATCCCTCTCGCTGCTGCTCGGGGCCGTGGGCTGTGTGCTGCTGATCGCCTGCGCCAACGTGGCCAACTTGCAACTGGCCCGCGCCACCGGCCGCAGCCGGGAGCTCGCCGTGCGGGCGGCGCTGGGGGCGTCCCGCGGGCGGCTGGCGCGGCTGCTGTTGGCGGAGGGCGTGCTGCTCGGCCTGTTGGGCGGGGCGGCGGGCGTGCTGCTGGCGCTGTGGGGGTTGGACG
>CAXTFX010000642.1:0-2400 GCA_964243185.1 uncultured Chthoniobacterales bacterium | reverse complement strand
GGCGGCGGCCCGCACGGGGGCGACGCGCCGGCCAACGGGCGGGGCGTCACCCCGGTGGCGGGCGCCCGGCACTGACGCCCGGGCCGGCGCTCCCGGCATGACGTTTTACCGGAGTCGCGCGGGGCGAAGGGGGTGCCGGGTGTCCGGGGGGACCACCCGACGCTCCCGCCCCGTGCGGCCGAGGTGGTTGCTGCTTGCAAAAAGAGGGTGCGAGACGCCCGCCGGTGACAGCCTCTTAGCCGGGGCAGCCCGTCTCCTTGGCGGCCGCACGCACGAAACCCGCCCGGGCCGGATCGAGCCAGCGACGAATATTTCGATGGGGCGCACGGGCTTGTCCGCCCCCACGTAGTCCTCCACCTTAAACCCCGGCCGGGGCGAGCCTCACGGTCAAACCTCGTTTGCTCCACCTACCAGGCGCCCGGCCGCTCCGGCCGCCAAGTCCGCTTCGGCCTCGGGGGCGACCTTTCGCCCGAGCGGCCCGCCGTCTGCCCCGAGCACCACCATGCCGTGAACCAGCGACCAGACTGCCACCGCCCGGCGGACATCTTCCCCGGCCGGCATGTCGGCGTTCGCGTCGGCAATGGCCCGGCAGAGCAGCGTAAAGCAGGCTTCGGCCTCTGGCTCCACCCGGGCGAGGTTCTCGGGCCGGGTCGCCTCAGGATGGAACATCGCCCCGTAATGGGAGGGCCGCTCGCGGCCGAAGCGCAGGTAGGCCCGCGCCAGCGCCCCGGGCCGGCGCGGGAACGTGGGCTCACCGGCGGCAGCCGACTCCAGACGTGCGCGCAGCAGGATGAAACCCTCGGCTGCCAGCGTCGCCAACAGTTCGCCCCGGTCGCGGAAGTGGTGATAGGGTGCCCCGGTGGTCACGCCCACGATGCGCGCCACCTCCCGTAGGGATGGCATCGTCCGCCCGGGGGCAGCGAGGGTGGCGAGGGTGGCGTCGAGCAGGGCGCGGCGCAAGTCGCCGTGGTGGTAATGCCCTGTGCTGGATGGAACCGACGGCTTTGCCATGAGCCGAAACATAGCGTTGACCTTGATCTGAGCAATGCTTAACTAGCTTGTTAAGCAATGCTCAGATTGGTGATTTCAACCCGATCCTCCCCCTCTCTCAACCCCGTGAAAACCCGTGTGCCGTTGTGGGCTTCCCTTCTTCTTGTCACCCTACTCTACGGCGGGGCGGGCCTGCTCAAGGTGGCCTCCGAGGCCCAGATGATCGCCCGGCTGCACGAGATTGGCTTTGGCGCCTCCTGGCGCTACTTCATCGGCGTCACCGAGCTGCTGGGCGTCCTCGCCTTGGCCCTCCCTCGTCTGCGGCGGATTGCCCTCCTGCTGCTGTGGCCTTACGGCGTCGGGGGGCTGGCCATCCACATCGCCCACGGCCACGGCTTCGACCCTTCAGCCGTGCTCGCCTCGCTGGTGGTTCCCTTGGCCCTCTATCTGGACGGTGGCTTGGTCTTCACCAGGGCGGGAAAGTTCAGCGGATGACCGATCGTCAGCGTCCCCCCAAGCTACCTGTCACAATCCGTCAGGTTCACCGCGCAAACCTGAGACCCTCCCATCCGGAGCCGCCGGAGTTCTCCCGGGCTGACTTCGAGCGCCACGTCGGCCGCTTGCAGCCCCTCTACGAGGATCTGGGCCTGACCCGGCCAGGCTACCCCGAGCGCTTCGGCGAGCGGTTCGCCTAGCAGGTCGAGGCGCTCTTGGCGGCGGCTCCCCCGGTCTTTAGCTTCGTTTATGACGTGCCGGAGCCGGCCATCATGCGCGCGTGCCGTGCCCGGGGGATGCGGGTGGTCGTTCCAGCACAAACGCGTCACCCAAACGGCACCTGCTTCCTGGCCTAACCGCCGGGTCAAGCCTCCCCGGTCGGCGCCGCCGCCGCCGACCCCCAAACCTCGCCGTGACTTTCGCACGGCTGCTGCCAGCACACCTGTCGGACGCCGACGCGGCCCCGTCCCTTCCGCACCGGTCAGACTGCCATCGTGCAGGTGGACACAACGACGGGAAGCTCATCTACCATCGGTGGGGCACGACCATGAGCAAACCCGCAGCTCCCCCATACGATGGAGCACGTGGTCCCCGGATCGGCCCGGCGGAGACTACGACCATTGTCGGCCCGCAGAACCCAACTCCCGGAGCATAGCTCCACGAAGCGCTCGAATGGTAGGCTGAAACGCGCTGGACCCGTTGCTCACCATCTTCCCTTAATCCCCGCCGCATGACCACCAACTTGCCTGCCCCCGACCTGGTCCTGCACCACGGCAAGGTCTTCACGGGAAATTCCGCCCGCCCCTTCGCCAGCGCGGCAGCCATCTCGGGCGACCGCTTCAGCGCCGTGGGCGATGACACGGAAACCCTGACCCTACGCGGCCCGCAAACCCAGGTCGTGGACCTCGGCGGGCG
>CAXTFX010000641.1:0-2409 GCA_964243185.1 uncultured Chthoniobacterales bacterium | reverse complement strand
GGCCGGGGTCGCCGTGGGGTTGGCGCCCCTGCTGCTGGCGATCATCGTCGGGGGCTTCGCCGTGGCGGCGCCGGACGCGGGGAACGAACCGAAGCTCCCGGAGGGTCACGCCCTCGTGCTCGGGGTCCTGCTCGACACGGCGGTGAAGGCGGCGCTGGTCGTGGCCCTGTTCGTCGGGCTGGCCCTGCGCGGGCGGGACCCCGGCGCGCTGTTCGGCTTCGGGCGGCTGCCGTTCGGCCGGGTGCTGCTGGCGGGCGTGGGGATGCTGCTGACGGCCTTGCCGGTGGTGTATGTCGTGAGTTTCGCGGCCGAGCAGTTGACCGGGGGCGCCGACCGGCACGGGCCGGAGGAGGCCATCCGGCTGCTGCTCGGGGCGCGGGACCCGGCGTCAAGGCTGGCGATGGTCGGCGCGGCCGTGGTGGTGGCGCCGGTGGTCGAGGAGTTTCTGTTCCGCGGCTACCTCTACGGGGTGATCCGCCGCTACCTCGGGGCCGCGGCGGGCGTCGTCCTCAACGCGGCGCTCTTCGCGGGCATTCACCTCCACGTCCCGAGCCTGGCCCCGCTGTTCATCTTCGCCGTGTGCCTGACCCTGGCCTACGAGCGCACGGGGAGCCTGCTGGTGCCCATGACCATGCACGCGCTGTTCAACGCGCTGTCCGTGTCGCTGCTGATCCTGGGCACGGGGGAGAAGTGAGGACCGTTCTCCCGCGCGAGGGGGCCGTTAAATGATCCCTGGGGAGCGTCCTAACCTGGGTCCTCCCCCCGGAGGGCGCGTGATTGGGATGGCCAAAGTTCGCGAGATTTGACATCCTGGACGCTCGCTCGGGCTACAAATCCCGCCGAGCATCGCTAGGACCATTCACCCCTAACGTTTAAGCTCCATGCACCTTCCCGCCTCGCGTTTCGCGCACCCCGGCAAGGTCCCAGCGTTCAGCCTGCTGCTCTGCTCGTCGCTCCTGGCTGCTCCCGCCGCCCGTGCCCAGACGGGCGGAACGGTTGACCCCGGCTTCACCCCGCCGGCCATCGGCGGCAACCTGGACGACGATTTCAACCCGGCCGGCAGCGTGCAGAGCGTCTCCCTCCAGCAGGCCGACGGCAAGCTGCTGCTGAGTGGCAGCCAGATCCGCGGCATCGTGCGCCTCAACGCCGACGGCACCCGGGACACCGCCTTCGCCGTGGGGGCCGGGGCCGACGGCACCGTCTCGGCCCTGGTCCAGCAGCCCGACGGCTCGGTGCTCATCGGTGGCGATTTCACCACTTTTAACGGCGTGCCCGCCCCCCGCCTGGCGCGGCTGAACCCCGACGGCACCATTGACCCGGTCTTCAAGCCGCAGGTGGCCGGCGGAGCCGTGCGCGCCCTCGCCGTGCTGCCCAACGGGCAATTGGCCGTGGGCGGGGAGTTTACCCAGGTCGCCCAGGCCCCGGCCAACTCCCTGGTCCGGCTCAACGCCGACGGCAGCCCGGACCGGAGCTTTTCAACTCGGCCCTGGGGGCGGATGGACCCGTTTACGCCGTTGCCGTCCACCCCGACGGCAGCGGCCGGCTCTTGGTCGGCGGCGCCTTCAACCGCGTCGGGGGGGCGGAGCGCGCCAACCTGGGCCAGGTCAATGCCGACGGCCGCGCCGACCTTTCCTTCGATCCCGAGGTATTGCCGGTGAGCGCCTCCCGGGTCATCACCCGCTCGGTCACCCGCACGGCCCGCAAGGGCACGGATGGTGCCGTGCGCGCCGTCAGGTTCCTGAGCGACCGGAGCGGGCGGGCCCTCGTCGGGGGCCTCTTCTCCCGCCTCGGCAGCTCCGCCCAACCGGCCCTGGCCCTGGTCAAGGCCAACGGCGCGGCCGACCCCACCTTCCAGGCCGGCGACGGCGCGAGCGCAACGGGCGCCACGTCCGCCACCGGGCCAGGCCCGCGCGGGATCAGCGTGGGAACCAACGGGGGAACGGCGGCCTTCCTTTCCCTGGCCCTGCAGAGGGACGGCAAGATCATCATCGGCGGCCTCTTTGACCGCACCGACCCGGCCAGCCGCAAGAACTTGGCCCGGCTCAACGCGGATGGCGGGGTGGACACCACCTATGATCCCGGCCAGGGGGCCAATGCCAGCGTGCGCGCCGTGGCCGTGCAGCCCGACAACAAGGCGGTGATCGCCGGGGGCTTCAACAGCGTCAACAACGTGCCCCGCGGCGGGGTAGCCAGACTCCTGGGGGGAGCAAGCGACGTAACACCCGCGGTCTCGGTGGTGGGCACCCCGGCGCGTGGCGGCTTCGTGGTCAGCCGGCCCGACGGTGCGGCAGGGGCAGCCCTGACCGTCCTCTACCACAATGGGGGCTCGGCCATCCGAGATCAGGACTACGTCGCCTTCCCGGGCACGCTCAACTTCGCTGCCGGCCAATCGGAGACGGTAATTCCCGT
>CAXTFX010000640.1:0-2414 GCA_964243185.1 uncultured Chthoniobacterales bacterium | reverse complement strand
GGCCGGGGCCGTCCAAGGCACGTCCTCGCAATACGAGGTGCTCCAGGCCCAGACCGATCTGCTCTCCAACCGCATCCAGCTCCTCCTGGCCGCCCGGGAGGCGCAGGATGCCCGCGCCGAGTTCGACCGGCTCACGGGGGGCTATCTACGGCTCGTATATCAGGAGGGGCGCAAGTAAGAGAAAACCCGGAACGGCCCCTTTCCCCGCAACTGCCCCGCGTTTTCTGCCTTTTACCTTTTTCGTCATGGCCGCCACGCTGAACCCGCCCGCCCCGAACGCCCTGTCCCCCGCCCGCCCGTCGCCCCGCCCGCGGCGCTCGGGGCGCGCCCGGCGCCTGCTGCTCGTGCTGCTGACCGCGCTGGCCCTCGTCGTGGCGCTCTTCGCCTTCCAGTGGTTCAACCGGCCCGTGGCCGAGGTGCACCGCATCGGGCGCGGCACGGCGGTGTCGGCGGTGTATGGCACCGTGAACATCTCCCCGGCCGCCTCGCTGACGTATTACGCGCAGAGCACGGGCTACATCAAGATTGACGCCGGGCTCGGCCAGGGCGGCATCAACGCCCAGGGCATCAAGGTCAAGAACAACCAGCTCCTCGGCACCATCGAGGACGAGCCCAACCGCCGGGCCCTCGCCACGGCCGAGGCCGAGCTGAAGGCCGCCGAAGCCGCCGCCAGCCTCGTCTCCGGCACCCAGCGCAGCCTGGACGGCAACCGCGAGGCCCTGGTCCGCCTGCGCAAGGCCGGGGCCAGCGTCTCCGTCGCCACCATCTCCGCGCAGGAGGCGCTGGTCGGCCAGTTGGAAGCCCAGTTGTCCAACGAGAAGAGCGAGGTCAACCGGCGCCTGGAGCAAGCCCGGCTCAACGTGGAAGCCATCGAGAAGCAGCTCAAACGCTCGGAGGTCCGCTCCACGCTCGACGGCGTGCTGACCGCCGCCCCGCCCTTTGACGGCACGCTGGTCTTCCAGAACAACCCGCTCTTCACCGTGGCGACCGAGGCCACCTACGTCTCCGGGCAGGTCAACGAGGAGGACGTGGGCGGGCTCCGGCCCAACATGAAGGCCGAGGTCCGCCTCTACGCCTACACCGGTCAGGAGTTCGCCGCCACCCTTGACGCCGTGCTGCCCTCCGGCGACCCGACCAACCAGCGCTACACCGTCATTCTCCACCTCGACGCCCCCCCGGCCAACCTGCCCTACAACCTCACCGGGGAGATGAACATCATCATCGGCAAGCACCCCAACGTCCTGCTCATGCCCGCCCGCGCCCTGCGCGACCGCGACCCGAAGGCCGGCGACCGCGTCTTCGTCGTGGAGGACGGCGTCGTCGCCCAGCGCGAGATCAAGGTCGGCTACCGCAACTCCGAGGCGGTGGAGGTGCTCGAAGGCCTCAAGGAAGGCGACCAGGTCATGGTCGCCGACATGGACCTCCGCCACGCCGGCGAGCGCGTGCGCGTGGTGTCGGTCAACGCCAGCGAGCGCAAGGGGAAGTAGGCGGAAGAGGGGAGACCGGAAGAGGGGAGAGGGGAGACTCAGAGCCGACGAAACATGGAAACCTTCACCCCAACCGGCGGCGCGACGGTGCTCACAGACTCCCCCGAACCCGCCTTCTCCGCGTCTCCCCGCTCCCCTCTTTCCGTTTCCCCCCCTTCTGCCACCCCCCCGCCCCCCGGCCTCGGCCCCGCCCTGCACATCGCCTGGCGGTTCACCACGGCGCGCAAGCGCTCGCTCATCCTCTCCCTGGCCGGCGTCATCTTCGGCGTGGCGTTCTTCATCTGCACCCAGGCGCAGACCCAGGGCTTCCAGCAGTATTTCATCAAGACGATCCTGGGCACCTCCGGGGCCATCGTCATGACCGACCGTTTCCAGAGCCGGTTCACCGCCTTCAAGGAGATGGACGGCCTGAAGGCCGGCAGCCAGCAGCGGCGCAAGTATTACGAGGGCATCACCGACGCCGGCCACCTCATGCGCGTCGCCCGGCAGTTCTCCAACGTCGTTTCCGCCTCCGCCATCGTGCAGGGCAACGTGACGGCCCGCTCGGATTTCCAGACCGAGGTCCTCACCATCCAGGGCGTGGACCTCGACGCCCACCTCCGCACGACCTCGCTCCGGGAGCAGATCCTCGCCGGCAGCCTGGACGCCTACCGCACCCACCCCGCCGGCCTGATGCTCGGCTCCCTGCTGGCCGACCGGCTCCAGATCAAGGTCGGGAACAACGTGATCCTCACCGGGGCCGAGAACGAGAAGAAGACCTTCACCGTCTGCGCCATCTTCCGCTCGGGCAACAACATCATTGACGAGCGCCGCGGCTACGTCTCCACCCGCGCCGCCCAGGCGCTGCTCAAAAAGCCCTATCTCACCACCTCGATCATCTTCCGCCTGCGCGACGCCGACCGCGCCCCGGAGCTGTCCGAGCACTTC
>CAXTFX010000639.1:0-2416 GCA_964243185.1 uncultured Chthoniobacterales bacterium | reverse complement strand
GAACTTGAGCGGGTCGAAAGGGTCGGAACGGGCGGCCGGGTCGCGCAGGTAGGTGTAATCCTCGTTGTAGCGGAGGATGTTGTAGGCAGGCCGTTCGGTCATGGGCCGCTCGGGGGCGGCGCCGGCCGGGTCGAAGAACGAGTCGCGCCGCAGCGCCTGCGCGCGGGCCGCCGGACCGGGCGGCGCGGCGGCGGCCACGCCCAGGGCAAGGCCGGCGAGGAGAGCGCGGCGGGGTGGGAAAACCGTTCGGGGAACGTTCATGGCGGAGGGGCCGGGGGGCCGGGGACGGCCGGGTTGAGGTCGAACACCGGCTTGGTCCGGGCCGGCCCGGCTTCCAGCCGCGCGTAAAGGGCCCGCGCCTGCTCCAGCGGCCAGAGTTCCAGCGCCGGCGGCGGGAAGACGCCCGCCTCGAGGCCGGGCAGGAACCCGCGCAGGATGGCGGCGCTCTCCTCCAGGGTCAGGGCGAGGGAATCCGCCCCGAAGAGCCGGGCCTCGCGGTGGTAGAAGTCGCGCAGGTTGAAGCTCACCCGCCCGTCGCCCGGCGAGGCGATGGCCACCTGCCGGCCGCGGGGCGCCAGGCACCGCAGACACCCCTCGAACAGCGGGCCGCCGACCACGTCGAGCACCACGTCCACCCCGCGGTTGCCCGTGGCCGCCAGGACGGCCGTGGGCAGGTCGGGGTCCGCCTTCAGGTCGAGGTAAACGTCCACGGGCAGGTCCGTGGGACGGTTTTCGGTCCCGCGCACCGTGCCCAGCACCCGCCCCGCCCCGCGCCACCGCGCCAGGCGGGCCGCCGTGCCACCGACCGCGCCCGTCACCCCGGTGATCAGCACGGTCTCGCCGGGTTGCAGGTTGGCGGCGCGGACCAGCGCGGCCCAGGCCGTCAGGTGCGCCACGCCGAGGGCGGCAGCCTGCGCGAAGGACAACGCGGCCGGCTTGGGCACGAGCGCCGCCGCGGGCAGGGCGACAAACTCCGCGTGGGTGCCGTCGCGGCCGAAACCCAGGTCGCCGCCGCCGCCGAAAACCTCGGTCCCGAGCAGGTGGGCGGGGCCCTCGACGACGACGCCGGCGAAGTCCCGCCCCGGCGTCCGGGGCAGGGTCGTGCGGGGCATCCTGCCCAGGACGTTCTTCGCGTCGCTCGGGTTCACCGCCGCCGCCCGGACCTGCACCAGGGCCTCGCCGCTCTGGGGCACGGGCGCGGGAACTTCCTCGACGCGCAGCTCGTCCAGGCTGCCGGTGCGGTGGAAGCGCAGGGCCTTCATAACAGGTGCCGCAGCCACGGCAGCAACCGGGTGTGGACGAAAGGCAGCAGTTGTTCGCCCAGGACCATTCCCAGCAACCCGGCCAGGGCGACCAGGGGCGGCGCGGGCGAGCGAACCCGGAGGAGGCAGTAGAGCACGCCGACGCCCAGGCCGACGCCGAAGGAGAGCAGGAACATTTCATGCGGGAGACAACGGGGGCCGGGGCACGCGCAGGGGCGGGAGCCGGGCCTCGATCTCCAGGCGTTGACCCTCCAGCCACGCGGGCAGGTTGAGGGTCTGGCCGAGGCGTTCCAGCGGCTCGTCCACGGTGAAGCCCGGCGGGTCGGTGGCGATCTCGAAGAGCACCCCGCCGGGTTCGCGGAAGTAGATGGAATGAAAGTAGTCCCGGTCCATCACCGGGGAGGCTTCCAGGCCCGCCGCCTCCAGGTGGGCGGCCCAGAGCGCCTGCGCCGCGTCGTCCGGCGTGCGCCAGGCGAGGTGGTGGACGGTGCCCACGCCCCCGGTGGCGAACGGGACGCCCGCTTTGGGCAGGAGGTCCAGCCAGGACCCCGGGCCGCCCGCGCCCGTGGCCAGGGCGAGCCGGCCGTCGCCGCCCGTTTCGCCCACCAGCCGGAAGCGGAGGGTCCCGGTGAGGACGGCGACGGTGGGCGCGGGGTCGTCCGTCCAGACCGTCGCGCTGTGCAGGCCGCGCACGGCGTGCGCGGCCGGCACGGTCCCGCCGCTCCAGGGCGGGCGGTCGTCGGCCGTCACGGCGCCGGGTTCCAGCGAGGGGGCGCCGACCATCTCCAGGCAGAGTCCGTCGGGGTCGCAGAAGGCGAGCACGCGCTCGTCGAACCGCTGGGGCCGCTCCTCGACGGCGGCGCCGGCCCGCCCGAGCCGCTCGCGCCAGAAGCTGAAGCTGTTCACCGGCACGGAGAAGGCGACGGCGTTGGTCTGCCCCGTGCCGCGCCGGCCGCGGCGGGCGCCCGGCCAGGCGAAGAAGGTCAGGATGGTGCCGGGGCTGCCCGTGGCGTCGCCGTAGTAAAGGTGGAGGACCCGGGGATCGTCGAAGTTGACCGCGCGCTTGACCAGGCGCAGGCCGAGGACGCCGGCGTAGAAGTCCACGTTGGCCTGGGCGTCCGAGCAGATGGCGGTGACGTGGTGCAGACCGGGGC
>CAXTFX010000638.1:0-2420 GCA_964243185.1 uncultured Chthoniobacterales bacterium | reverse complement strand
CTCCTCCAAGCTGGAACGCCTGCACGCGGACTTTCACCCGGTGGAGTCCACCGTCATCGGCCGGCTCACGGATATCTTCCGCGGCAACCGCGACGTGAAAATGTATGCCATCGAGGAGCGCATGTCGGCCGCCTTCGAGCAGAACGTGGATGTGCTCCGGGAGCGGGCCTGCGAGCGTGACTTCAAGATGCACCGGGTCAACATGCGGCAGGAGGCCATCGGCTGCGTCGCCTTCGCCCTGGTCCTCTGCCTGGCGGGGTGGCGCACCTACACGGGCCACCTCACCAGCGGCCAGTTCTTCGGCTACCTCGGCGCGTATGGCGCGCTCCAGGGGCCGATGGGGTTGATCTTCTCCGTCGGCATCGGCCGCGGCGCCGCCCGCGCCGGGCTCAAGCGGCTGCGCGAGGTGCTCAACGCCGCGTCCACGACGCCCGACCCCCGCCCGCACATCGCCGAGCCCGTGCCGGAGCGCGGCGACCTGACCCTGCGCGACGTGCGCTTCTCCTACGACCTGGAGGGCGACGCCGCGCCGGTCATTGACGGCATCACGCTGACGATCCCGTTCGGTCAGCGCGTCGCCTTCGTCGGCCCCTCGGGCAGCGGCAAGAGCACCCTGGCCAAACTGCTGCTGCGCCTCTATGACCCGGAAGGCGGTGAGGTTCGCCTCGGCGACACGGACCTGCGCCGCTGCCGGGCCGCGGAGGTGCGCCAGAAGTTCGGCGTCGTCCCGCAGGACCCGTATTTCTTCGCCACGACCGTGCGCGAGAACCTCCAGGTCACGCGGCCCAACGCCACCCACGAAGACCTCCAACGCGCCTGCGTGCTGGCCAACGCCTGGGAGTTCGTGTCCAAGCTGCCCCAGGGGCTCGACACGCCCATCGGGGAAGGCGGCGCCCGCCTTTCCGGCGGCCAGAAGCAGCGTCTGGCCATCGCCCGCGCCCTGCTCAACGACCCGCGCTACCTCATCTTCGACGAGGCCACCAGCGCCCTGGACACGGTGTCCGAGCGGCTGGTGCAGGATGCCCTGGGGAACATTCTGGCCGACGGCCAGCGCACCGCGGTGTTCATCGCGCACCGGCTCTCGACCATCAAGAATTGCGACCGCATCCTGGTGATTGATAACGGCCGCATCGTGCAGGACGGCACGTTCGAGCGGTTGAAGCACGCCGAGGGGTTGTTCCGGCGGATGGTCGAGAGCGACCAGTTTTAACGACCGCTCTTCCGCGGCTAACAACCAAAATCATGGCCGTGGACGCCTTTGACTTGGACACCGGGCATCGGGCGTTGGTCATTTCGGCGTGAGTCCCGACCCCGTCACCGTCCGCGTCCCGGCCACGACCTCGAACCTTGGCCCCGGTTACGATTGCCTGGGCATCGCGCTCGGGTTGTCCAACCGCGTCACCGTCCAGGCGCTCGGCCTGAGCAGCGAGCTGGTTTACCCCCCGCACCCGATGGCGGCGGAGGCGGCGCGGGCGTTCTTCACCCGCACCCGCCGGCCGGAGTTCCCCGTGCTCTGGCGCGCCGAGGGGGAGGTGCCCACCTCCCGCGGGCTCGGCAGCAGCGTGACCCTGCGACTCGGGCTGGCCGCCGGGCTGAACCGTCTCGCGGGCGAGCCGCTGGACCGCGCCGGGTTGTTCGCGTTGTGCGCCGGGTTGGAAGGCCACCCGGACAACGCCGCGCCGGCCGTCTTCGGCGGGTTCACGGTGTCGGCCGGGAACGAGGCGGCGCCGTTGCGCTTCGGGGTCGGCCCGGAGCTGAAGTTCGTGCTGCTCGTCCCTGATTTCGAGGTCCGCACGGCCGGGGCCCGCGCGCTCCTGCCGGCGGAGGTCTCCCGCCCCGCCGCCGTCGCCAGCGCCGCCCGGGCGTGCCGGATCACGGCGGCGTTCGCCGCGCGGGACTACCCGGCGCTCCGCGGCGCGTTTCTGGACGAGGCGTTCCACGAACCGCACCGCCGCCCGCTGGTGCCGTTCCTGCCCGCGGTCGTGGCGGCGGGAACGGACGCAGGCGCGCTGGGCGGATTTCTTAGTGGCTCGGGCTCAACGATCTGCTGTCTTACCCTGAAAAACGAGGAAGCGGTTGGCCAGGCGGTGCTCGCGGCGTGCGGCCGGCCCGGCGCACGGGTCTTGGTCACGACGGCGGACGAGGCGGGGATGTCCATCCTTCCAGGATGAGGTCCGCCGTCCGCGCCGCCGCCCCCCGGTGCCGGGCCAGTACCGCCGCGGCGCGGGCCACGAGGGCGGCGCGGGCGGGGGCGTCCGCGAGCAGGCCCGCCACGGCCTCGCGCATCGCTCGGCCCGGGTCTGAGACCTGGACGACGGCCCCGGCGGCGAGCAGCGCGGCGGTGATCTCCGGGAAGTTTTCCATGCGCGGCCCGACGACCACGGGCCGGCCGGCGGCGAGCGCCTCGGCGGGGTTCTGGC
>CAXTFX010000637.1:0-2427 GCA_964243185.1 uncultured Chthoniobacterales bacterium | reverse complement strand
TACCCAGGCGGTAGCACTTAGCCGGCCCCTCGTGGACGATCTTGACCCAGCCGCAACGCTCCAGTTCCTTGAGCGCATACTGGCACATTCGGAGTTTCTTGCCGCCCGACTTAGCCACGAGGTCGTCGTTGCCCATGAACGCATAGCATCTGCCTCGCGCCCGGGCCTCGATGGCCTGGAGCAGGTTGATGGCGGTCGCGGTCCTGGGCCACCGAGGATCCGTCTGGGAGATCGCGGGATCGAACAGGTTGTTCCAGGAACTGGCCACCTTTGTCGGTCGGCCAGACGAGAGGCGGCGATTCGACAACCGCCCCGCCCCAGCCGTGGAGGGCTGAACCGCGTCTCGACCGGGAGTGTGCGGCTCGTTATGATCCAGTTGCATGATCATGTTCGTTCCATCTTCGGTGGAATGATGCGGCTGCGGATTCAGGCCCCGCAGCGGCGACAGCTCAAGCGGCCCCTCCGGCGTTACTGCCGGGGGGGCTGTTTGTGTTCCAGGCATGAGGTCACCAGTTGAAACTGAGTTGCACGAGCTTGGGGCACGAGCCGTCCTCGACCGGCGGCGGACAAGGATCCTGGGCCGCTTCGATCGGCCTGGGCTCTCGGAGGAGTCGATCCTCGGAAGGATCGATGGAGGTTGGCAGGCCGAGGTTCCCGTCGGGGCAGTGCTCGGCCTGGACGCAGGGAAGCTGAGCAGGACCGCCGCATTCGCTCGTTTTGTCTTCGGGCTCCGATCGATCGGTCAGGACGATGGTCCAGGGCATGGTGTAAAATTCGACGATCTGGAGGTGTCCCCGAGTCTCGAGGACCTGCAAAGCACTCTCAACGGCCCGCCAGCCCAGGCGGGCGTTTCGGGCGATCTCGCGCGGGCAGGCCTTGACCACCCCCTCGTCGTCGCTCATGAAGTGGAGTGCGACGAGCACCTTATTCCAGGTGATCCATTTAGGTCGGCGAGGCGGCGCGGCTTTCCTCATCGTGGCAATCCCCAAGTGGCTTGGGTTGGCGGCTCTCTGAAGTGCGATCTCAGGGTTGGCGGGTCAGCCGGCCGCGAACTCGTCGAAGTCGCTGGAGTAGGTCGACGTTGGGACGGCCCCTGGCGGGCGCGAGAACAACGGGGCGTCTTGCGTTCGTTGTGGTCGGGCTCGTTCGCGGCTGGGAGGGACCTGGTCGCTGGAGCGAGGCCGAGAACGTTGTGGTTTACCTGCCGTTGGCAATCGGGCCGGGACGGCGTGGGCCAGCTTGACGGCTTCGAGCAGTGCGGCCGCCATGTCCTCGGCCTCACCGAGGCGGATCGAGCATCCCTTCCGCGAGGGATAAAACCCATTGCTCCCCCGTTCCCAGAGGCGGACCGAGACATACTGATGACCCTCGAACGCATCAAGCGTTACGCGCAATTCAGCGTCGGCCGCCCGACCTCGCCCAGGCCGAGGGAACGTTGCCAAGGGCCGGCCCGATGGTTCAGGTGCGGACCGGGCGGGCTGCTCGGTTTGAGCCACTTTCGGATTGACCCACACGGGAGACCTCCTGAATCGGAGTAAGCCCACGTCCGTGCGGGACAAAGCAGATCGTCGAGAAGCCCGTTAAGAAGCCTTGTGAACGATTGGAAGACTGACGCGACCGGAACAAAGGTTCGCCAAGTCAAAGCGGCAGGAGGAGAGTCTGAGCGTTGCTAGACCATCCCCCTATCGGGGCTCGACCACGCAGCGGACGGTCGAATGGTCACCCCGGATCTCGGTGGTCCGGCGAGAAAGAGGGTTGGCATGGTGTGTCTCGAAGGGTCAGCGCTGAATTTCAATCGACGCTCAAATTCAGCGCTGGACGTAACCTGCTGACTGGGTTTGTGTTTAGACTTTTCGAGCGTTGATTTGACTGATTTCTCCCTATTTCCTCCATAAAACGCTTAAGCTCCATTCCCTATAGGCTGCACTGAGGAAAAATCGACGCTTCGACGCTGATCGACGCAAATGACTTGCACGGATCGGCTTGTGTCAGCGTCAATTCAGCGTCGATCAGCGTCGATTCGGAAATTCAGCGCTGGAGGCAGAGGCGGGTCTGGAAGTCGAGGCTACGATGCTCGCTTCCGGCCCGCTTCATCGCGCTCGATCCGCTCCATCACCGAGAGGCGGATGTAAGCCGATACCCCGAGGTTAAACCGACTGGCCTCCGACTTCATCCGTTGGAAGTCGCTGTCAGGCAGCTCGATCCGGGCATACCGCTTCATCTGCGATGGATTGACGGGCGATCCGGCTTTCTTCTTGGCTCTGGTCACCTTAGCCCCCAGTGCTTGTCAAGGAGTGATCATCGCACTCTAACTGGGGAACGGTTTTCTGATCAAGGTCGCCCCTGAGTACTGTTCGACTGGCCACTCGTCGAGCGATATCGACGGAGGACGGGTCATCGGCGTTTCATTCATGGAGGCTGCGGGAG
>CAXTFX010000636.1:0-2430 GCA_964243185.1 uncultured Chthoniobacterales bacterium | reverse complement strand
GTGCCCGCCGCGCGCACGACGGTCCGGGCGGGCGACGTGCTCCCGGTCGCCCCCGGCGTGGAGCTGCGCGTGCTCGCCCCCGGCGACGGCTCGCCCGCCAAAACCGTGGAAGACCGCGGGCTGGTCCTCGTCCTCCACGCCGACGGCGCCGCCAGCCGCGTCCTGCTCACGGGCAACGCCGGCCGGGAAACCGAGCGCTGGCTGCTCGCCCGCCCCGCCGCGGGGGCCGCCGCGCTGCCGGCCGACGTGCTGGTTCTCGGCACGCACCGCCACGGCGGGACGGGCAGCCCCGAGTTCCTGCGCGCGGTCGCCCCGCGCTTGGTGATCCTGCAAACGGACCCGGCGCGCGGGGGGGTCCCCGGCGACGCCACCCCGCCGCTCACCGACGCCGAGCTGGCCGCCGCGTTGCCGGGCGAGCGCCTTCCCCAAACCCTCCGCACCGAGCGCGACGGCGCCATCACGTTGCGCCTGTGGCCGGACCGGGTGGAGGCGCGGGGCTTCGTCGGCGGGAAAACGGTGCGGCTCCCGGCCGCCACGCCGCCGCCGCCGCCGCCGCGCTGATTTCTCCGTGGCAACCGTTCCCCGCCGCGCTAACCTCGCGCCCGCCGTTTTCCCCGATGTCCGCCGCCCCTGCCCCCCAACACACCCTCGCCCGTCCGGCCTCGCTGGCGGGCGTCGCGCTGCACACCGGCGCGGAAGTCACCCTCACCCTCCGGCCCGCCGCGCCCGATTCCGGCTTGAAGTTCCGTCGCGCCGATTTGCCCGACGCGCCGACGGTGGACGCCAAGATCGAGAACCTCAAAACCGTCGAGCGCGCCACGACCATCGGGGAGGGCAGCGTGAAGGTGCAGACCGTCGAACACGTGCTGTCCGCCCTGGTCGGACTCGGGGTGGACAACGCGGTCGTCGAGATGAACTCCTCGGAGCCGCCCATCGGCGACGGCTCGGCCCAGCCCTACGTCGAGTTGATTGACCGTTGCGGCATCGTGCCCCAGGAGGGCACGCGGCGGGCGTTCTTCGAGGTGCGCGAGCCGTTGCACGTCGAGAGCAAGGCCGCCGGGGCGTTGCTGACGCTCGTGCCCCACGTCGGTGACGGCCTGCGGGTGTCCTGCACCCAGGTGGGTCCCGACGGCCGGTTCACCCAATACCGCTCGCTCGAAATCACGCCGGACGCCTACCGCCGGGAGATCGCCCCGGCGCGGACGTTCACCTTTTACGAGGACATCCAACCCCTCATGGACAAGGGGCTCATCCGCGGCGGCAGCCTGGAGAACGCCATCGTCGTCCGCGGCGAGGCGGTCATGTCCAAGGAGCCGATGCGCTACGCGGACGAGTTCGTCCGGCACAAGATTCTGGACATCGTCGGCGACCTCGCCCTCGGCGGCCGGCCGGTGCGCGGGCACCTCATCGCCATCCGGCCGGGGCACGGGCCGAACGCGGAACTCACCCGCGCCCTGGCCCGCCAGCAGGCGCAGCTCACCGCGATGGCCCCGGTGGCGCCCGCCCCGGTGACGGGCATGGTGCTGGACATCGGCGAGGTGATGCGCCTGCTGCCGCACCGTTACCCCTTCCTGATGGTGGACCGGGTGGTCGGCTTCGAGGGCGAGGACGAGCGCAAGTGCTCCGCCGTCAAGCAGGTGACCATGAACGAGCCGTATTTTCAGGGCCATTTCCCCGGCTACCCGGTCATGCCCGGCGTGCTCCAGTTGGAGGCGATGGCGCAGGTGGCTTCCATCGTGATCCTGCGGCAGCCGGGGAACATCGGGAAGCTCGGTTTTTTCCTGAGCGCGGACAACGTGAAGTTCCGCAAGCCGGTCGTGCCGGGGGACACGCTGTTCATCCACGCGGACCTGCAAAAGCCGCGGCGCAACCTCGTCCGCGCGACCTGCCACTGCACCGTCAACGGCGCGGTGGTGTCCGAGGCGGAGTTGCTGTTAAATATGTTTGACCGTTAACCCACTCCTATGAACGCCACCATTGCCGGGGAGAACGTCTTCTTTCAAACGGAGCCGAAGACCGATGCCGAGTATGAAGTCGCCATCGGTTTCCTCCTGCGCGAGTTGCAGCGGCGCCACGAGGAGATTGCCGAGAGCCGCCGACAAGGCGCTCAGGTCATGGCGGAAATCCGCGCCAACGTGGCTCAATTGCAATCCATTCCGCCAGTTTCCTTTCCCGGAAGAAAGTCATGATCAAGATGGTCTATGACGCGCTTGCCGCCGTCTTCGGCTTCACGGGGGAAGTGCGTGACTTGCGGGTTGAACTTGAGGAGACGAAAGGCCAGTTGAAGACGACCAGCGCCAGTTCGGCCCATCAGATCGGCGAATTACGCGAGGCGGTCCAGTGGCTCGTCAATGAGGTTCAGCGCGTCGGCGAGCACGATGCCCACGAGCGGGAAAAGCTGGAATTGCGTTTGGAGATCCAGCGTCTGCG
>CAXTFX010000635.1:0-2431 GCA_964243185.1 uncultured Chthoniobacterales bacterium | reverse complement strand
TCTGGATGCGCTCCTTGTCGCCCTCCACGACCCGCGTGTGGACCTTCACGCTGTCGCCGACCTTGAAGGCGGGCACGTCGGTCTTCTGCTGCTCTTTTTCGATGGCGGCGATGAGGAGGTTCATAAAAACGGGGAAATTCGCGGGCGGGCTACCTAGCCGACAATCGCGGCGGCTTCAACCCGTTTTCCTGCGTATCCCCCTCCCCGACCATGAGCGCCGACCAGGAAACCGTCACCGCCGACCAGCCGACCACGTTCCCGCGCACCCGCGCCGAGGCCCTGCGAACGTGGGCGGAGTTCCGGCCGCGCGTCGCCCTCTACGCCGGCCAGCGCAACGGCGTCCGGCCGGGGCACCGGGGGGTTTCGCGCCTGTCCCCCGTCGTTCGCCAGCGGCTCGTCACGGAATACGAACTCATCGAGTCCACCCTGGCCGTTTACCCCTTCAAACGGGTGGAGAAGTTCGTGCAGGAGGTCATCTGGCGGCGCTACTGGAAGAGCTGGCTGGAGCTCCGTCCCGCCGTTTGGAGCGACTACCGCGCGGACGTCGCCCGGCTCCGCGAGGGCCTGCGCGGCTACCAGCTCCGGCGCGTTGCCGAGCTCGAGGAAGGTCGCAGCGGGGTCGAGATCATGGACTACTTCGCCCGGGAGCTGCGGGAAACGGGCTACCTGCACAACCACGCGCGGATGTGGTTCGCCGGGTTCTGGATTCACACGGAGAACCTGCCGTGGGAGCTCGGCGCGGACTTCTTTTACCGGAACCTGCTCGACGCCGACCCCGCCTCCAACACGCTTTCCTGGCGCTGGGTCGCGGGCATCCAGACGTGGGGCCGGCCCTACCTCACGCGCCTCTCGAACCTGGAGCGCTTCCTCGCCCCCGAATTGCTCGCCGCGCACCCGGGCGGCCTCGAAAAACTGGACGATAAACTCGCCGTCCCCGCCCGCGTGGAGGCCGCGCCGTTCGTCCGCGCCGAGGCCCCCGCCGACGCCGAGGACACCGCGCTGCCCGCCGACCTGCCTGCGCGCGTCGGCCTGTGGGTCCACGGCGACGACCTCTGCGTGGAAACGGCCGCCCCGCTCGCCGGGCTGCGTCCGCAGGGCGTGTTCGCCGGTCTCGGCGCCGGGTTGCTGCGCGACTACGGCATCAGCCAGCCGCGGCGCGATTACCTCCGCGCGACGGTTTGGGACGGGGTGAACCGGGCCGGGAAACACTTCGGCGCGGAGGCCGTTTACGAGGAGCCGGAGTCGTTGCCCGACGCCCTCGCCGCGTGGGCGAAGTCGCGGGACCTCGCCGCCGTGGTCGCCCTGCGCCCGCCGGTCGGGCCGTTGTGGGAGGTCGTTCCCGCCGTCCGCGCCGCGTTGGCGCGGGAGCACATCGCGCTGCACCTCGTCTGGCGCGCGGAGGACGTGGCGACGCTGCCGTTCGCCCGGTCGGGTTACTTCAACTTCTGGCGCGGCGCCGCCCGCGAGCTGTTCGGCATCGCCGACGCCGAGATTGACGTTGAGCGCGGGGCGAAGACGAAGCCCCGCTCAGGCCAGGGCAAAGGGAAGCGGGGTTAACGCCGCCTCGTGCGCCAGCAGCCAGCGTTTCCGCTCGGTCCCGCCGCCGTAGCCGGTCAACGAGCCGTGCGCCCCGATCACGCGGTGGCACGGGACGACGATGCTCAACGGGTTCTTGCCGTTTGCCAAGCCCACCGCCCGGACTGCCGCCGGCTGCCCGAGGCGCCGGGCCAGTTCCCCGTAACTTACCGTCTGCCCGCACGGGATGTCCCGCAACGCCCGCCAGACCCGGCGCTGGAACGGCGTCCCGCCGACGCCCGCCTCGTCCACCGCGAGGTCGAACGTTGTGCGCCCGCCGGCGAAGTATTCGCCCAGTTGCGCGATGGCCTCCCGAAACGGCCCCGCGTCCTCCGTCCAGTTCGCCCGGTCGGCGGGTCCGTGCCGGTGTTCGGCCATGAAGATTCCGGTCAGACCCCGCACCGTCCCGCGCAGGGTTAACGGACCCAGCGGCGACGCGATCTCGGTGTGGTAAACGGTGTTGTTCATAAGGTGATAATGCTCAACGGCAGTGGCGGCGGAGGTGGGGCGGCTCATCCCTCAGCCGCCGCGGGAAAGCGGGTAGAAACCGACAACGGGCGGCGGGTGAGGGATCACCCGCGGGACCTTCGCCGCTCAGGGCAACGACTCCCAGAGGTGAATGACGGCATACGCCCGCCACGGCCGCCAGCGCTCGGCGCGGGCGCGGAGCTCGTGGGCGGAAACGGCCGGCGCCCCGGGGGGAGCGAGCGCCTTACGCAGGCCGAGGTCGCCCTCGGGGAAGGCGTCGGGGAAACGCAGCGCGCGGAGGGCGACGTATTGCGCCGTCCACTCGCCGATGCCGCGCAGCCCCTTCAGCGCCGCCACCGCCGCGTCGTGCGTCGTGCCGGCCGGGAAC
>CAXTFX010000634.1:0-2436 GCA_964243185.1 uncultured Chthoniobacterales bacterium | reverse complement strand
CTACGCCCTCGGGCTGGCGGCCTACGCCGGGATCAAGGTGCTGGCCCCGGCGTTTTACGCCCTGGACGCCCGGAAGACGCCGATGACCGTGAGCTTCGTGGCCATCGGGATCAACGTGGGCCTCAACGCGCTTTTCACCTACCACCTGGGTTGGGGACACCGCGGGCTGGCGCTTTCGACGAGCCTGACGGCCACGTTCAACTTCGCCCTGCTCTTCTGGCTGATGCACCGGCGCGCCGGCGGGTTGCAGGCGGCGGGGGTGGCGTGGACCCTGGGGAAGGTCGCGGTCGCGGGGGCGGGCCTGGCCGGGGTGTGCCTGGCGGGGCAGCGGTGGGTCCTGGGCGGCTTCAGCGCCCTCCCCCTCGCCTCCCAGGGCGTGCGACTGTTCGGGGTGATCGCCGCGGCGGGCGCGGTGTTCTTCGCCGTGAGCTACGCCCTGCGCCTGGAGGAGATCCGCGAGGTGACCGGCCTCTTCGCCCGGCGGTTCCGGCGCCGGGGGGTCAAACGGACCTGACCTGGCTCCCCGGGGTCACGTCGCGGGCAGGGTGGCCGCGAGGACCGCTCGCGTTTGGGCCTGACGAAACTCCCGCCAGCGCTCCCGCAGCCCGCCGTCCGTGAGGGCGAGCACGGACACGATGAACAGCGCCGCGTTACGGGCGCCCGCCTCGCCGATGGCCAGGGTGGCGTGAACCCCGCCCCCGGGCGTTTTGCCCCCCGCCCCCGGCCAGAGCAGGTCCAGGGCGTTCCCGGCGGTTCCCCCGACCGGCACGCGGAGGACGGGCAACGGGGTTTCCGCGGCCACCCCCCCGGCCAGCGACGGGTCCGCCGAGGCGACCACCAGGGCGCGCCGTCCGAGGTTCGCCGCGGTTCGCGCGTAGGCCCGCGCCGCGCTCGGGGAAAGGCCCGGGAGCGATTCCGCCGCCAGCCCGAACCGACCCAGCTCCGCTGCCACCTGGGCCAGTGTTTCCCGGGCCCCGGGCACCGTCGCGTCCGCGATCAAACCGACGGGCGGGGGGACCTCAAAAAATTCCGGGTTCATGCGGGAAGCCTCGCATCCCGTCGGCGGGGCGCGCCGTAAAGGAAGCGCAACCGTGAAAGAAAGTCATGCAGACCGACCCCGATCAACTTCTGGACGGCTCCCGACCCGCTGTCTCCCCCCCTCCCCCCGGCCCCAACGGGCATCATCCCCAGCCTGACCCCGCGGACCCCGCCGTCCTGGCGTCGGCCCGGGGCACGGTGAAATGGTTCAACGAGAAGAAAGGTTTTGGCTTCCTCGTGGACCCCAGCGTGCCCACCGACGTTTTCGTGCATTTTTCGGCCATCCGGGCCGAGGGCTTCCGCACGTTGAACGAGGGCGACCAGGTGAGCTACGAACTCTACCACGACGACAAGGGCGCCAAGGCGCGCAACGTGGTGCGTTTAGGGTAGGCTGCGGCGGTGAGTCCCCCGCTGCCTGCCCCGCCCCGTCACCTCCTGCTCGTCGGTCCGATGGGCGCGGGCAAGAGCTCCGTGGCCCGCCGCCTGGCCGAGATCACCGGCCGTTGCGCGGAGGACACCGACGCGATGGTGCGCCGCGAGCAGCGGGGCCGGCCCATCGCGGACCTGTTTGCCCGGGAGGGCGAGGCGTTCTTCCGGGACCGGGAGGCGGCGGCGCTGGCCTCCCTGCGCGAGCGGCCCGCCAGCCTGGTCGTGGCCACAGGCGGGGGGATCATCCTGCGCGAGGACAACCGGCGGCTCCTGCGGGCGCTCGGTTGCGTGGCCTACCTGCACGCGGACGAGGCCACGCTCTTCGCGCGGGTGTCCCGCAACGACAAGCGGCCGCTGCTGCGCACGGCGGACCCCCAGGCGACGTTGACGGCGCTGCTCCGGGCGCGCGAGGGACTTTACCGGGAGTGCGCGCACTTCGCCGTGGACACCTCCACCCGCACCCACGCCGAGGTGGCCGCCGAGGTGCTCGACCGGGCGCGGGAGCAGTTCCCGGAAACGGGTTATTGAACGGCCAACCCCTCCCCGTGCCCCCCACCGACCTCAAAGCGGCCCTCCAAGCCGAGGCTGCCCGCCTCGGGTTTGCCCGCTGCCGCGTCGCCGCCGCCGGGCCGCCGCCGCACGCCGGGGCGTTTGGCGAATGGCTGGACGCCGGGAACGCGGGCGAAATGGCTCCCTGGCTGGAGCGCGGGCGGGACCGGCGCGCCGACCCGGGCCTCGTGCTGCCCGGCGCCCGCGCGGTGGTGGTCCTCGCCGTGAACTACTGGCAAGGGGACGCGCCGCCCGTAGCCGCAACCACCGGCCGCGTGGCCCGTTACGCCTGGGGTGAGGATTACCACGAAATTATCGGGGAAAGGCTGCGCGCCCTGGACCGCTTTCTCCAGGGTCACGGGGGGACCCAGAAACCCTACGTGGACACCGGCCCCGTGCTGGAGCGCGACTTCGGGGCGG
>CAXTFX010000633.1:0-2451 GCA_964243185.1 uncultured Chthoniobacterales bacterium | reverse complement strand
CGGCGGTGGGCTTCGTGACGCTGTTCGGGATGACCCTGCGCAACGCGCTCCTGCTCCTGGCGCACTACCGGGAGATGATGCGGGCGCCGGGCGCGGCATGGAACGCGCGGACGGCCCTCCGCGGGGCCTCCGAGCGGCTGACCCCCATCCTGTTAACCGCCGGCGTCACCGCGCTGGGGTTGTTGCCGTTGGCCCTGCACGCCGGGGGCGCCGGCGGGGAGGTCGAGGGGCCGATGGCGTTGGTGATCCTCGGCGGGCTGTTGACCAGCACGGCGCTGAACCTGCTCGTGCTCCCGGCGCTGGCCGCGCGCTTTGGCCGTTGGGACCCGGGGCGCCGGCGCCCGTGACGACCGGCCCGCAAGCTTGGAAAAAAGGGGGGGACGGGCGCGCCCCGGTTCCCCGTCAGCCCGCCACCGCGCCGTGCAGGTAAACAAAGCGCTGCCCGCTGCCCAGGTAGTTGTCCGCGACCCGGAGGACCTCGGCCGAGCGCATCCAGGGGGGACCGCTCTCCAGGAACCGCTCTTCCAGGAGCGCCGAGAAACGCGCGTATCCCTGCGCGACGACCCGAACGCGGAGGAGTTCGAGCAAATGCCCCTCCATCTCGGCGGTGTTCTCGACCGAGGGGTGCACGGCCACCGCCAGCAGGTAGTAGGTCTGGTTTTCGCCGAAGTGCGGGTCGTCGTGCACGCCTTCCTCGTCGTAGTTTTCGAGCGGGCTGCCGACGGCGTAGGCGATGATCCGACCGGAGAAGCGCAGGGCCAACCCCACCGCGCGGACGTTGGCCAGCGTCCCTTCGATCGTTTCGGCGGGGAACTGGAGCAGGGGGCGGCGCCCCTCGTGCAGAACGTCCCGCGGGTAATGCGACAACGAGCCGTAACGGGCGATCTCCACGGCCATCACCCCCGCCCGGTGCTCGTCGAAGTTCCGCGCGTTCAACTCGATCCGCTCGGTCCCGGCGGGGGGCACGGCCATGGGTCCGACCCGCCGCAACGGCCCCAGCGGCACCGTGGCGTCCCCGGCGAGCAGGTCCTCCACCGCCGCCGCCAGGATGGCCGCGGCTTCCTGGATGGTGGCCTCGGGCGTGTCGTAGCGGGGATAAAAGCGGAGGGCGCGGTCCGCGGCGGGCCGGAGGATCAGGCCCCGCCGGAACGCCCGGTCGCGGAGAACATCGCGCCAGTCGGAGCGGGTCACGTCGAAGGCAAGCATGACCCCCAGCCCGCGGACTTTCTGGATGAGCTCGGGGTAGCGCGCCTGCAACCCCCGGAGCGCGGCGCTCGCCTGGGCGCCCGTGCGACGGACCTGCGCCAGGTCCAGCCGGTCCGTCTCGGCCATGACCCGCAACATGCCCACCGGCTCGCCTTCCCAGGTGGTGTTGAACTTCTTCTCTTCCTGGAAGAACACCGCCAGGGCCTCGTTGACAAAGAGCACGCCGTTCTGGGCCTTCTTGGCCCAGGTGACGACGTCCGGCGGGGCGGGGAGGTCGAAGTGTTCGTGCGCCCACATTTTGCCGGTTGCCCCGAAACCGGTCTGCACCTCGTCAAAGATGAGCGGCACGTCGTAGAGGAGCGTCAGCAGCCGCAGACGCCGAAAGAAGCGCGCGCTCGCCAGGCGGACGCCGCCCTCCCCCTGGATCGGCTCGATGATGACCGCCGCCACCCGTTGGGCCTGCCGGAGGGTCGCGGAGCCGAGCCGGGCTTTTTCCGCGGCCGTGAACGACGCCAGGTTTTCCGGCTCGGCGAGGCCGGCGTCAATCCGGCGCAGACCGTCGGCAAAAGCGTCGCGCCCGCCGGGCCCGGCCAGGATTTGCCAGACCTGCCGTAAGCTGCGTTCCTCGCGCCGCTGCGTTTCCGCGGGACGGAGCAAATCCTCGGTGGGAAAGATGGCCTGGGGCCAGTCGAAGGTCGGGAAGCCGAAGCGGGCCTTCTTGCGGTGGGTGACGGCGAGCGCGCCCAGCGTGCGTCCGTGAAAGGCTCCCTCGAAGGAGATGATCACGCCGCCATCCTTGACGCCCGCCGTGCGCGCCCGCACCAGCAACGCGGCCTTGATGGCGTTTTCCACGGCCTCGGCGCCGGTGTTGACCACGAAGTGGTGCGGGGTCCCGGTCGGCGCGAGGCGGTCGAGGGCCGCCTTGAAGCGCAGGGACAGGACCGTCTGGTATTCGCTGTGGGCGTAGCGGTTCACCACCGCGGGTAAGTCCGCCAGGATGGCCTCCGTCAACTGGGGGTCGTTTTCCCCGAAAGCCCGGGAAGCGATCAACGCCCCCATGTCAATGAAGCGCCAGGGCTCCCCGTGCTCGTCGCGATCCACCGTGGCGAGGTAACAGCCCGTTCCCCGGGCGGGGTCAAAAGCCACCGGCAGAGAACAAAACAGACTGTGCCTCGCCGCGTGGAACAGGGCGTGCGAGCGGGGAAAGCAGGCCGCGACGCATTCTTCGAGCGGCTGGTCGAGGCC
>CAXTFX010000632.1:506-2456 GCA_964243185.1 uncultured Chthoniobacterales bacterium | reverse complement strand
CCGCCCACCTCCGCCGCCGCGAGCGCGGCGGCCGCGGCCGAGCTCATCGCCGCAGCCACGGCCGTCGCCGCCGCGGGCAGCCCCGTGCCGGCCGCCGTCTCCTTCGGGCAGAGCCCCTCCGCGGAGGACCCCGGTCTGGCCGCCGGCACCATCTCCCCGTCCGACCTGCGCGCGCGGCCGGCCCACGCCATTGACCTGCCGCCGATGAACCCGCTGGAGCAGCGGTTGAACTACAAGTTCCGCAACCCCCTCCTGCTCGCCGAGGCGCTGACCCACCCGAGCCTAGCGCACGAAACCCAGCGCCCGTATTTCGATAACCAACGGCTCGAATACCTCGGCGACGCCGTCATCCAGGTCGTTTTCAGCGAGCACTTGTTCCGCCTCTACCCCGAATCCGGCGAGGGCCTGCTGACCAAGCTCCGCGCCCGGCTGGTCTCCGGCGAGGCCCTGCGCTCCTACGCCCAGAACATCCACCTGGGGCAATACCTGATGATGGGCCGCGGCGACGAGAACTCCGGCGGCCGGCAGCGCGGGTCCACCCTGGCGGACGCCTACGAGGCCCTCGCCGGCGCCCTGTTCATAGACAGCGGCGGCGACCTCGCCACCTCCCGGCGTTTCCTGCTCGCTCAGGCCCACGAGCGGCTGATGGCGCTCGACCAGCAACCCTTGGAGGTCAACCCGAAGGGACACCTCCAGGAAATTCTCCAGGCACTGCCCTTCCCCGACCCCGGACTCCCGCCCTCCGCGCCGCGCAACCCGACCTACGCCATCCTGCTGGAGGCCGGTCCCGACCACGCTAAACGCTTCGTCGCGCACGTCGAGTGGGCCGGCCGGGTGCTCGGCCGCGGTGAGGGGGCGAGCAAGCAGCAGGCGGAAACGGCCGCAGCTCTCAACGCCCTGCGACGGCGCGGGTGGGACGCCCCGACCGCACCGGGTTTCCCCCAACCCCCGGCCGTTTCCTGACCTGAAGGCATTCCAGGAGACGCATCCCGGCGTCGAGCGGGAACCCCCGCTGGCGACACACCCCGCCCCCCGCATTCTCGCCACGGCGCCGGAAGTGCCGCGATCGAGACATCGCCAAGCTCTTTCCAGCGGCTCTGCTTCGCCCTGAACGGAGCCGCTCCGCCGGGTAGTGTCTCAGTGTAAAATTCGGCGGCGGCGAGGGTAGGGCGGCCTATCCCTAGGCCGCCGCGGGGAGGCTTGCCGCAGGCACCACGGCGGCGGCCTAGGGATAGCCCGCCCTACCCGCCGTCCAACTTCAAACTGGGATACTACCCTTCGCCGGGCTGGTCGGGGCGCCGGGTCCCGACGATGCGGATCCGGTGGGGCAACCTTTTTTTAGCCATATCACCAGACTCCGGGCGGTCCAGGGAGGGAAGTCCCCGTCGTCACCCGGCCGCGCGGTTCGCCGGACCGCTCGTTGTTGACCGTTCGGTCAATCCTGATCCCGCTCCCTGTAGCCGGCCGGGGGCCTCCGCCTTGGTTCGCTCCAACCGCTCGGACTCTGCCGGGACCCGGCCCGGAACCGCGGCCGCGCGACGATGACTTCCGGCCTCCCAAGCCCCACCTCGGCCCCGCCCGGGGAGGCTCGGATCGTCGGGCAAACGCGGGAGTTGTTACCGAAGCCCGTTAATAAGCGATGGGGCGGCGAACAGGTCAGGGAACAAAGCCGTCAACAAAATCCAGTCTCATCCAACAAATCGGACTGAACCCCCGGTTTTATTGATTGCCTGCGGTAAACCGGCGCGATGTTCACCGGCGGTAAAGATTGTGGAACCGGCGCGGGGACCCTGTGGAACGGACTCGGGGCGACTTGTTGGCTCCCTTATGATGATGAATTCTTGTCGGTCCTAAATCCTTCCTCCCTCATCAGGCCGGTGAATAAACCGCGGTGAAAAAGTCCGGGGACCGTTCCGGATCGGCCCCGTGACAGACTGCGCGCCCGCGGTT
>CAXTFX010000632.1:0-496 GCA_964243185.1 uncultured Chthoniobacterales bacterium | reverse complement strand
GTGTGGAACGGTCACGGGGCGACTTATTGGCTCCCTTATGATGAAGAAGGTTTGTCGGTCCAAGACCCTTCCTTCCTAATCATGCCTGTGAACAAGCCACGGTGAAAAAGTCTCGGACTCCGCCGCCCCCCGTCGGCCGGGGCAACCTCCGTTCCGTGGTCTGACCAGGTGGGTGGCACTCACGGGGAGGGACGCACGAGCCGCTTCTTCCAAAGCTGGAGCGTGTCGATCAGCAGGGCGAAGCTTTCCTCCGACATCGGGTAGGGCACCCGCGCCACGAGGTCGTTGTCCAACGGCACGGGCAGCTCCCGGTTGCCGCTCGCTTCGGGCGTCGGGGCGCCGGCCCCGCGGGGCTCCGCCGGGGCGTTGGCGGCCGTCGCGGCCCGCTGCTCCCCGGGGGTCACGTCTCCTCCGCCCGGCGCCGCCCGCTCCGCGCCGCTGGCGGCCCGCTCGTGGCGCAAGGCAAGGTGCCGACCGCCGGTCTCCTCGTGAGCGT
>CAXTFX010000631.1:0-2462 GCA_964243185.1 uncultured Chthoniobacterales bacterium | reverse complement strand
CCACGGACGAGGAGGAAATCGCCCGCCGCCGCGAGCGCGCCCGCGCGGAGGCCCCGCCGGTCGAGAACCTGGACGCCTCCGGCCGGTTCCCGGTCTTCTCGAACTTCGCCGTCCGCTCCCCCTCCGGCGCGACCTACGCCGTCGAGGTCCGCGCGTTGGCCCCCCGGCGCGAGTTCCACTGCCCGTGCGTGGACTTCCGCGTCAACGGCCTGGACACCTGCAAGCACGTCGAGAGCGTCCGGCTGCACCTCGAAAACGAGCTGCCCCTGGAGCTCGCCGCCGCCGCGGCCCACGGCTCCCCGCGGGCCGACCTCGCCGTGGACCACGAACGCCGGACCCTCGTGCTCGAGCGCGGCCGGGAGCTGCTCCCCGAGAGCCTCGCCCGCCTGTTCGACCCCGACGCCGGCCACCTGCTGCCGGGCTTCGGGGAGGAGGTCGCCCTGGAACTCTGGGAAACGGCCGCCGCGGACCGCCCCGCGATGCGCGTCTCCGGCGAGGTCGGCGCGTGGCTGGAATGCCGCCGGCACGAGGCGGAGGCCTTCGCCCTGCGCCGCTCTTACGAGGAAAACGTCCAGGCCGGCCGCTGGCCCGCGCACGAGACCCGCCGGCCCCTGTTCCCCTACCAGCGCGAGGGGATGCTGTTCCTCGCCTGCGCCGAGCGCGCCCTGCTGGCCGACGAGCCGCCGCTGGATCGCACGACCCAGGCCCTCGCCGCCTGCGCCCTGCTGCACCGCCTGGGCCGCGCCGCCCGCGCCCTGGTCGTCGTGCCGGGCTCCCTCCGCGGGGAATGGGCTGTGGCCATCGGGCGGTTGACGGACCTGCCCCAGCGCGCCCTGGAAGCCTCCCGCACCGAGCGCCTGGAAACCCTGTCGGCGCCCGCGCCGCCGTTTTTCACCCTCGCCGCCTACGAGCAGATCGGGCCGGACGCCCTGGAGTTCAACGCCCGGCTCCGGCCGGACGTCATCATCTTCGACGAGGCCCAGCGCCTGCGGAACTGGAACTCCCGGCTGGCGCTGGCCGTCAAGCGCCTGGAGAGCCGCTACGCCTTTGTCCTCACCGGCGCCCCGCCGGACGCCCGGCTGGACGAGCTGTATTCGCTCGTTTCCTACCTGGACCCGACCGTGCTGGGGCCGCTGTTCCGCTTCAACCGCGAATACCACCGGTTCGACGAACGCGGCCGGCCCTCGGGTTACAAGAACCTCGAACAACTCCGCGAGCGCGTCCGGCCGCTCGTCCTCCGCCGCCGCGCCGCGGACGTGCCCGCGCAGCTCCCGGTCCGCACGGAGCGCCTTTACCTGGTCCACCTGCCCGAGCCGGCCCGCGAGCGTTGCGGCACCCTGGAGGAGCGTTTAACCCGGCAACTCGCCGCCCCGCGCCGCGACGCCGGCGCCGACGAGCGGCTCGGCCGCGACCTGTCCACCCTGCGCCTCGCCGCCGCCGGCCTGGAAATTCCCGCCGACGACCCCGACCCCGGCCGCACCCTGGCCGCCCTGCCCAAGGCCCGGGAGCTCGCCCGCGTCCTGCGCGAATGCCTGGCCAACGCCGGGCAGAAGGTCATCGTCTGCTCCGAGTGGGAAGCCGTGCTCGAAAGCGCCCGCGCCCTCTGCGCCCGGCTGCGGCTGCCCTTCGCCTTCCCGCAAACGACCCCGGCGCTCACCGCCGCCCAGCGCCGGGAGGAGATCCGCCGCTTCCGCACGGACCCGGACTGCCGCGTGCTGCTGACCACCGACGGCGGCAGCCCCGGCCTGCACCTGCCCGAGGCGGGGGTCGTCGTCCACCTCGACCAGGCCTGGAGCGCCGCCCGGATGGAGGCTCGCGCCGCCCGCGTCTTCCACGCCGGGGACACCCCCCGGCCCGTGACGGTGCTCCACCTCGTCAGCGAGGGAACCCTCGAGCACCGCCTCTACCTCCTGCGTCACGGCGCCCCCGACCCCACCGCCGACGCCCTCGGCCTGCTCGACCCCGCCGGCGCCGCCGACCCGGGGGAGCGCCTGCGGGCGAAGCTCGGGCGGCTGCTGCCGATTTCGGATTCCCGGGGGCCGGGTGCGCCCCCGCCGCCCGGGGCTTCGGCTCCCCCCATCCACAATCCCAAATCTCCCGTCCAAAATCCCCCGTCGTCCGACTTCCCGCTCTCCCTGGTCCGCCGGGCGGCGCCGCTGCTCGGAGACGCGCTCGTCCGCGCGGAGGAGCGTTTCCCGGAGGCGGAGAGCGCCCCCAGCGTGCTGCTGGTCGTGGTGGAAAACGGCCGCGCGGAGGATGCCCGCCGCCGGCTGGGCGACCTGTCCACCCGGTTGCAGGCGCACGCGGCCGGGAGCGGGGAACGGCCCGTGCAGCTTGAGGTGCTGGACCGCGCGGGCGCCGACGCCCTGGCCCGGCTGCGTGACGCCGGCCTCCTGCGGGAAACGACCAGCCGCGCCGCCCGGGCCCTCTACCCCCTGGAGGAACACGCCGGCGGCGACGGC